>PAVA01000044.1 GCA_002712945.1 Citromicrobium sp. | reverse complement strand
CGCGGAGCCGCGCCCGCCTTCGCCCAGCAAGCCATCGATAATGGTCAGTTCGGGATCGTCGACCAGATCGGTCCACCAGTCGCCTTCGCCGATCTCGATCAGCGCGATGGCGCGGCCCGCGCGCGCCTTGGCGAGCGCCATTTGCGGCGATGCGCTGGCGCGCACGGGCAGGATCGTGCCGAAGCGCGCGCGCGCCATCAGGTGCATCCGTTCGGGGTGGCGCGAGGCGTGCAGCGCGATCTCGATCGGACGCTGCGCCTGCAGGTTGATCGCCATCAGCTCGCGCCAGATCGCGGTGATGCTGTCCTTCGGAATGCGGCGGGTCATCGCGCCGAGCCGGGCGATCACGCTCGCCTCACGCGCGGGGCGCAGCAGCAGTTCCTCGCCTTCTTCGGGGGTGGTTTCCTCCCCCTTGGCCTGCGCGATCGAGGCCGCGAGGTCGAGCCTGCGCTCGATCAGCGCGAGCAGTTCTTCGTCGAGCGCGTCGATCTCCTCTCGCAAGGTATCGATCGTGCGCGGATTGGAATTGGCAATGGACATGGCCGTTGGGTGCTTTCGGTTCGTATGCCACGCGCACGCCTGTGACGGCGGCGTGGAGCAGATTTCAGATTTTGAGCTGGTGGCCGCTTGTCTGCGCGCGGCCTCGCGCTGATCCCGATACGCCGCTCAGGCGTACCGGCCGATAAACGAACCGAAATAATAGAAATAATAGGAGGCGTGCGCGCCGCCCGGTACAAGGGCGGCGGGCGCGGAAATCGAAACTGGGGCCGAAGCGGGGATTGCGATATCCCGATGCCTGGTCATGATGATTCGCTCCTGAGGCACAAACTGTAACGAAAGCGCTGCCTCATACGCTTACCGAGCAAGGAAATAACAGCAGTGCCAGGCATGCGCAACCATCTGCGCGCCGGAAACGCCAAGCTGTGGCTTTCGTGTGACTCGTGCGGCGCATCCACCACTCGACTCAACTACGCCCCGTTTCGTCGCGCGACTCGTCGGAATCCGTCGCTTTACGCGATGTTAACCTTTTCCGTTCAGACCTTGTGTGGTTAATGAAGTGCAACACTCCGGCGACGGGGTTTTTACAGCACATCCATTGGGCAAAGGGGGTCTACCCATGCGCGTATTGCTGATCGAGGACGAGCCTACGACGGCCAAGGCCATCGAGCTCATGCTCACGACAGAAGGCTTCAACGTCTACACGACCGATTTGGGCGAAGAGGGCCTCGATCTGGGCAAGCTGTATGATTACGATATCATCCTGCTCGATCTTAACCTTCCGGACATGCACGGCTACGACGTGCTCAAGAAGCTGCGCGTCGCCAAGGTGCAGACGCCGGTCCTGATCCTGTCGGGCATCGCCGAGATGGATTCCAAGATCCGCTCCTTCGGCTTCGGCGCGGACGACTACGTGACCAAGCCCTTCCACCGCGACGAGCTGGTCGCCCGCATCCATGCGGTCGTGCGCCGTTCGAAGGGCCACAGCCAGTCGATCATCCGCACCGGCAAGCTGGCGGTGAACCTCGATGCCAAAACGGTCGAAGTCGACGGCGCGCGGGTCCACCTGACCGGCAAGGAATACGCGATGCTGGAGCTGCTCTCGCTGCGCAAGGGCACCACGCTGACCAAGGAAATGTTCCTCAACCACCTCTATGGCGGGATGGACGAGCCCGAGCTCAAGATCATCGACGTGTTCATTTGCAAGCTGCGCAAGAAGCTCAGCCATGCATGCGATGGCGAAAACTACATCGAAACCGTGTGGGGCCGCGGCTACGTGCTGCGCGACCCGTCCGAGGAAAGCGCCGCCGCCTGACGGCAGCCAGTTTCGTTACCCGATAGCGCCCGGCGTCTCCGTCTCGCGCCGCTCCCATTGCCGGAGCGTGCGGGGCCGGGATAGCCGGGCGAAATCGACTCCGCTCGGTTCCTGGAACACCCGCAGCCCGAATTCGGGCAGGATCGCGAGCAGGTGGTCGAAGATCTCCGCCTGGATGAACTCGTATTCGGCGAACTGGGTGGTCGCGGCGAAGGTATAGAGCTGCAGCGGCAGGCCGGTCGGCGTCGGCTCCAGCTGGCGCACCATCGTCAGCATATCGTGATTGATCCGCGGATGGGTGCGCAGATAGGCGACCACATAGGCGCGAAACGTGCCGATATTGGTGATCCGCCGCGCGTTGACCGGATTGTCCTCCCCCGCCATCTCGCGCGCGTTCCATTCGCGCAATTCCTGTTCCTTGCGGTCGAGATAATCGCGCAGCAGGCGGAATCGCCGCAAGTCCGACACCTCATCGTCGGACAGGAAGCGCAGCGTGTTCTGGTCGAGGTTGATCGCGCGCTTGATCCGCCGCCCGCCGGCCTCGGTCATCCCGCGCCAGTTGCGGAAGCTTTCGTTGATCAGCTTGTAGGTCGGGATGGTGGTGATCGTCTTGTCGAAATTCTGCACCTTCACCGTGTGCAGCGCGATATCGATCACATCGCCGTCGGCGTTCTGCTGCGGCATCTCGATCCAGTCGCCCACCCGCAGCATGTCGTTGGTCGACAGCTGGACCGATGCGACCAGGCTGAGGATCGTGTCCTTGAACACCAGCAGCAGCACCGCCGCCATCGCGCCGAGGCCCGACAGGAGCAACAGCGGCGACTGCTCGATCAGCGCGGCAATGCCCAGGATCGTCGCGGCGGCGTAAACGAGGATCTTGATGACCTGAAGAAAGCCCTTGATCGGGCGGTTCTTGGCCTCCGGGCGGCGGTTGTAGAGCTCGTTGACGTAGTTGAGCGCGGTCGTGATCGCGAGCGCGAAGCTCAATACGATCGTCGCATTGGCGACATTGGCGATCACGGTTTCGATCTCTTCGGGCAGGAAGCGCACGAACACGATCCCGCGCGAGATGATCAGCAGCGGGATCGCCGTGATCAGCCAGCCGACCGCCTTGTCCGGCGTCCTGGTGCGCCTGTCGAGAAAAGGCGCCGCCATGCGCAGCACGATCTTCTTGAGCAGCAGATTGACGATGAAGGCGATCAGCAACAGCAGCGCAACGCCGCCGAGCGCCTGCACTAGCGGGGGCTGGCCGTTGAGATATGCGAAGATCTCGCTCATGCGGGTGCGCCTAACGCGAACAGGCCCTGCGCGTCACCCCTTTGCCATATATTCCTCCGGCACCGGGAACCGGCCAGCGCGGCCGGCGTAATGGCCTGCGGAAAATCTGGAAAAGGCCGCGCAGCGGGATGGATGTTTTCGGTATCGATCTCGCGGGGCTGGTGCCCTTCATCGCGGTCGGCTTCTTCGCGCAGCTGATCGACGGGGCGCTGGGCATGGCCTTCGGCGTCATCACCAACACCCTGCTCGTGGGCCTGCTGGGCGTGCCGCCCGCTCTCGCCTCGCAGCGCGTGCATATCGTCGAGTGTTTCACCACCGCAACCTCCGCCATCAGCCACCTGATCCACCGCAATATCGACCGGCGGCTGTTCTTTCGGCTGCTGATCCCGGGCCTGATCGGCGGGGTTGCGGGCGCAACCGTGCTCTCCTCGGTCGACGGCGAACTGATCAAGCCCTTCGTGCTGATCTATCTCTCGGGCATCGGGATCTACCTGCTGGTGCGCGGCCTGCTCTACCCGCCGACCCTGCGCGAGGCGCGGCATGTCGTGCCCCTCGGCCTTGTCGGCGGCTTTCTCGACGCGTCGGGCGGCGGCGGCTGGGGGCCGATGGTGACATCGAACCTGCTGATCCAGGGGGCCGAGCCGCGCAAGGTGATCGGCACGGTCAATTCGGTCGAGTTCTTCCTGACCCTCAGCATCTCGATCGCCTTCATCGCCCACCTCGGGCTCGGGGATTTCGCGCTCGCGACCGTCGGGCTCATTATCGGCGGCATGGCCGCGGCGCCTTTCGGGGCGCTGGCCGCGCGCTACTTCTCGCCCAAGTTCGTCCTGATCCTCGTCGGCATCGTGCTGACCGCGACAAGCGCCTACGGCATCTGGACCGCGCTGACCTGATCCGGCTAGGGCGCGCGGCATGACCGCATACAAGGAAGGCGACCCCACGACCCTCAGCCGGCTCTACGGCCGCAGCATCGGCAAGCCGCTGCGCGCCCGCCAGCAGGCGCTGGTCGACACTCTGCTGCCGAAGATCGCGGTGCCCGCAGAGGGGCCGATCACTGCCGAGCGGCTGTTCGGGGAGGATTGCCCGCTGCATTTCGAGATCGGCTTCGGCGGGGGCGAGCATCTCGCCTACCGGGCCGACCTGCTGCCCGATCACGGCTTCATCGGGGCCGAGCCCTTCCTCAACGGCGTGGCGCAGGCGCTGACCCATGTGGAAGAGCAGCGGCTCGCCAATATCCGGCTGCACGCGGGCGATGCGCTGGAGGTGCTTGCGCGCGTGCCCGACGGCGCGCTGACGATGGTCTACCTGCTCCATCCAGACCCGTGGCCCAAGGCGCGCCATGCCAAGCGGCGGATGATGAACGACGGGCCGCTGCGGATGATCGCCGACAAGCTGAAGCCGGGCGGCGAGTTCCGCTTCGGCACCGACCATCCGGTCTACCTGCGCCATGCGCTTATGGTGATGCGCCGTTTCACCGACCCCGAAGACGGGCCTTTCGAGTGGCAGGTGGACGGCCCGGCCAGTTTCCAGCAGCGCCCCTCGGGCTGGTGCGAGACCCGCTACGAGAAGAAGGCGCGCGAGCAGATGGGGCACGAGGTCTGGTATTTCCGCTATCGCCGCAGATAGCGAAAAGGCCGCCCGGTCCCCCGGACGGCCTCCCGTTCTCATACGCAGTGCATCGCGTCAGAAGCGAAAGCCGACGCCCGCGACAAGCTGGTCGGTGGTCGCATCGCCCACGTCGCCGCCGATATCGTCATAGCGTGAGCGGCGATATTCCACGCGGGCTTCGAGCGGGCCGGGCAGTTCCACCTGTATGCCGCCGCCGAAGCGCAGCCCGGTGGCGTTTTCCTCGATATCGGAGAACGAGCCTGCGGTGGTGAACGAGCGGGTGTCGAGCGCGGTATAACCGATCTTGCCATAGGCCGCGATGCCGGGTGTCAGCGCCAGACCGGCGCGGGCTCCGAGGTAATACTGGCCATCCGCCTCCAGCCCGTCGCGCGCGCCGGCAAAACTGTTCGGGAATTCGGTCGACCCGCCGCTGGCCGAGTATTCGCCCTCGACGCCGACAAAGGCGTTGCCGAGCGACAGGTCGTAGCCTGCGGCGAGCCCGTAGACGGCGGAATCGGCATCGGCGGTGACGCTGCCATCGCCCGATTCGACATCGAGCCCTTCGTATCCGGCAAGGACCGACACGCTGAGGCCACCCGGTGCGTTGGTCTCCTGCGCCATGGCGGGGGTAGCGATCATGGCGAGCACGATGGCGGCGCTGACATGGAGTGTCTTCATCTCGAATTCCTTTTGCAGGCCCTTTGCGGGGGACATTGCAGGCACTGTGGCGAAACATGCTTTCCGGGGGGTTAACACAGCCCGCCGACGATCTGCTGCCGCCTGCCCGATACCGCCCGCATTCTCGGAACTTGGCCGCCGCCCCATGCGCTGTTCGGGTACAACCCCCAAGGAGAACAAGGACATGGCACTCAACAGCCTCAAAGACGTATACATCGACCAGCTGCAGGATCTCTACAGCGCCAACCGCCAGTCGATCGAAGCGACCAGAAAGCTCGCCGGCAAGGCGCGCGATCCCGAACTCAAGGACGCGCTCGAGCGCGGCGTCGAAGGCATCCAGCGCGGGATCGATACGCTGAAGCCGATCATCGAAGGCCACGACGCCAAGCCGACCGGCGAATTCTGCAAGGGCATGGAAGGCATCGTCAAGGAAGTCGAAGCGCATGTGCTTAACGCCGATTTCGGCGAGGATGCGGTGCGCGACGCGATGATCATCACGCAGTACCAGCGGATGACGCATTACGGCATCGCGGGCTATGGCTGCGTCGCCGCATTCGCCAAGCGCCTCGGCCTCGATGGCGAAGCTGCCAAGCTCAACGAATGCCTCGACAATACCTACGAAGGCGATCGCCGGATGACCGACATCGCGGTGGGCGACGTCAACAAGCAGGCGGCCTGAACCATCGGATCATAAACCTTCGCGGGCGTCGGCAATGTCGGCGCCCGCATTGCATTGAGGAGCCCCTTTCATGAGCGATCCCAAGAACATTCTCATCATCGGCGCATCGCGCGGCATCGGACTGGGCCTTGCGAAAGAGTTTGCAGGCCGGGGGTGGCGCGTGATCGCCAGCGAGCGCAGCCGCAGCGACGCGCTGCACGAGGCGGGCGAGATCGACATCGTGACCGTCGATGTGACGAAACCCGACACCTATCAGGGTCTCGCGAGCAAATTCGGCGAGGGATCGCTCGACGCAATCATCGTCAACGCCGGGATCGGCGGCGCAAAGCACCAGTCGGCCGAACAGGCGAGCGACGAGGAGATCGCCCATGTCATGCAGACGAATGCCTACGGCCCCGCGCGCGTAGGCAAGGCCCTGCTGCCGATGGTGAAGAATGGCGGAACGCTGGCCTTCATGTCCTCGCGCATGGGCTCCATCGACGATAGCTCGGGCGGGTTCGAGCTTTACCGGGTCAGCAAAGCAGGCCTCAACATGCTCGCCAAGGGGATCGCCGAGCAGCAGGCCAAGGCGCGCGACATCGAAGTGCTCTCGCTCCATCCCGGCTGGGTGCAGACCGACATGGGTGGCCCCAATGCGATGATCACCGTCGAAGAAAGCTGCGCCGGGCTGGCCGATGTGGTCGAGAAGGCGGGCGGAGGCGGCTATCGCTTCGTGAACTACCAGGGCGAGGAGCTGGCGTTCTAGCCCCTCCTAGCCCGTCAGCTTCTGGCGTTGCAGGTAGTCTTCGAAGAGAGGCACGGTAAAAGCGATGTCACCATGGGCCGGGCTGTATATCATCCCCTTGTGAATGATGGTCGCGCGCCTTGGCCCCAAGCTATTGTGCGTTTCGCCCAATTGGTCTGCAACATCGGCGGAGCGATAGGGGCCATCGCCCAAGCGGGCCATCGCGATGACGTATTCCCGTTCTTTGGGTGTCAGGCGATCAAAGCGTACTTTGAAAAATCCCGCGTCGAGACGGCGAAATGCCTCGGCACCTGCCTGGTCCAGACAGTCTCTGGAGATAGGCGAACCGTCCGCAGCGTTCCAAACCTGATACCCCCATTCCTGAAGAAAATACGGATACCCTTGGGTTGCTTCGAAGATCGCATCGATTACGTCGGTTTCGATGGCTTCCTGTTCACCTTCGATCGGATCGCGAATGGCCTTCTCCGCCGCGTCTCGCGAGAGCGCGTCGATGCGGGGATAGAGGAAGAGGCGCTCTGCGTAAGACTTCGCGTTCCCGGAAAGCGCCGCGATTTGGGGCAAGCCCGCGCCGAAGAGGATAATCGGCAGTCCTTTCTGACTGACGCGATGAAGCGCGACAATGAGTGCCGCCAACTCGGGTTCGGAAAGGTACTGGACCTCGTCGATCAGGAGGGCCCACCCCTTGTCGGCCGCCTTCGCTGCTTCGCCGACCCGCAAGAACAGATCGGTGAGATCGATTTCAAGATTGCCACTGTCGGCTGTGCCCGGTTCGGGATCTACGGAAAGCTCCAGATCCCCAACGCCGAGTTTGAAGGCACTTGCGAAACTTCGCAAAGCCCGCATGGCACCGTGTGCCTGTGCCTTGGCGGACTCGACGAAAGAGAGCTTTCGAAGGGCCTGAAAAAGTCGGGGGTACAGCAGCTCTGCCAGCTCACGGTCCTCAGGCGCCTCGATAAACGACGTGATGAAGCCGGCATCCTCCGCGAGCCCTTCGATCACATTGAGAAGTACGGTCTTGCCGACACCGCGCAAGCCGAGGAGCATTTGCGATTGCGCAGGCCGGCCCCTCAGCACCCTGTGCAAGGCGGTTTGCGCATCATTGATGATATCGCCGCGCCCAGCAAGCTCGGGCGGGCGCGAACCTGCACCAGGAGCAAAGGGATTTCTGACTGGATCCATACGATAACCTAACAAAGCCTATCCACATCAAGTTAGACTTTGATATAAATTCCTAGAGTTCTGTCAACCTGTACGGATCGTATCCGGTTACTCCACGATCCCTGCCGCCGCCAGCACGGCCAGCGTCAGCACGTCGGGCACGCCTGCGGTGACGGGGACGATTTGGACCGGCTTTTCCATCCCCACCAGCATCGGCCCGATGGTGGCATCGCCGCCCAGCTCGCGCAGCAGCTTGGCCGAAAGATTGGCCGATTGCAGGCCCGGCATCACCAGCACGTTGGCCGGCCCCGAAAGGCGGCTGAAGGGATAGAGCGCCATCACCTTCTCGTTCAGCGCCGCATCGGGCGCCATTTCGCCCTCGTATTCGAAGCCGGGCTGCTTCTCGTCGAGGATGTGGACCGCGTCGCGGATATTCTCCAGCCACTGTCCGGGGGGATTGCCGAAGGTCGAGTAGGAGAGGAAAGCAACCCGCGGCTCGTGCCCCATCCGGCGCGCAACCTCCGCCGTTTCGCAGGCGATGTGGGCGAGATCTTGCGAACTCGGCCGCTCGTTGATCGTGGTATCCGCAAGAAAGGTCGTGTGGTTCTTGCCGATCATCATGTGGATGCCGAAGGACAGGCCACCGGGCTTGGGATCGAGCACGCGGCCGATCTCGCGCGCGGTCTGCGCATAGGTGCGCGTCAGGCCCGAGATCAGCGCATCGCCATGGCCCAGCGCGACCAGCAGCGAGGCGAAGACGTTGCGGTCCTGGTTGACCATCCGGCGCACGTCGCGCTCGGTATAGCCGCGTCGCTGAAGCCGCTTGTAGAGGAACTCGACCATTTCGGGCACGTACTGGCTGTCCGCCGAGTTCTGGATTTCGAAGCTGTCGATATCGTCGACCTGCAGCTCGGCCAGCTTTTCGCGCACGCCCGCCGTACGCCCGACAAGGATCGGGGTGCCGTAGCCGAAATCGCGGAACTGGATCGCCGCGCGCAGCGCCACGTCCTCCTCCCCTTCGGCGAAGACGACCCGCTTGGGGTTGGCCTTGGCGTCCTCGTAAACCCGGGTGAGCACCGATGTCGTCGGGTTGAGGCGCGATTTGAGTGTCAGACGATAGGCGTCGAGATCCTCGATCCGGGTCTGCGCCACGCCCGATTTCATCGCCGCTTCGGCCACCGCGGAGGAGACCACCTCCATCAGACGCGGGTCGAACGGCGCGGGGATGATGTAGTCGCGCCCGAACTGGTGGGCGACGCCATAGGCCGCGGCCACTTCCTCGGGCACGCGCTCGCGCGCCAGCGCCGCGATCGCTTCGGCGGCGGCGATCTTCATCTCCTCGTTGATCGCGGTCGCCCGCACGTCGAGCGCGCCGCGGAAGATGAACGGGAAGCCGAGCACGTTGTTGACCTGGTTCGGGTAGTCGGAGCGCCCGGTGGCGATGATCGCATCGGGGCGCACCGCCCTCGCATCTTCGGGCATGATCTCGGGCACAGGATTGGCCATCGCGAAGATGATCGGCTTGTCCGCCATCTTGCTGACCCACTCGGGCTTGAGCGCGCCCGCGGCGGAAAGGCCGAGGAAGATGTCCGCCCCCTCCAGCGCCTCTTCCAGGCTGCGCGCGTCGGTCTCGACCGCGTGCGCGCTCTTCCACTGGTCCAGATCGTCGCGGCCCTTGTGGATCGGGCCCGAACGGTCGCACACGATCACCTGGTCGTTCGGAATGCCGATCGCCTTGATCAGCGCGGTGCAGGCAAGCGCGGAGGCACCCGCGCCGTTGACCACCATCTTGCACTCGCGGAAATTCCGGTCGGTCAGGTGGCAGGCATTGATGAGGCCCGCCGCCGCGATGATCGCGGTGCCGTGCTGGTCGTCATGCATCACCGGGATATTCATCCGCTCGCGCAAAGCCTGCTCGATGATGAAGCATTCGGGCGCGGCGATGTCTTCCAGATTGATCCCGCCGAAGCTGGGTTCGAGCAGCGCGACGGCCTCGATGAACTTGTCCGGGTCTTCGGTGTCGAGCTCAAGGTCGATCGAATCGACGTCGGCGAAGCGCTTGAACAGCACCGCCTTGCCTTCCATCACCGGCTTGGAGGCAAGCGCGCCGAGATTGCCCATGCCCAGAATTGCGGTGCCATTGGAAATCACCGCCACGAGGTTGGAGCGCGCGGTATATTTCGCGGCATTGGCAGGGTCGTCCGCGATGGCCTGCACCGGCGAGGCGACGCCGGGCGAATAGGCAAGCGCGAGATCGCGCTGGGTCGCCATCGGCTTGCTGGCGATGATCTCGATTTTCCCGGGCCGGCCGCTCTCGTGATAGAGCAGCGCCTCGCGCGCTTCGAATCCGGTGTTCGTGTCGTCAGCCATTCGCGCCCTCGTCGTTTCTTCCTGCAGCCCGCCCTAGCCGCCCCCTCTCGGCAGGCAAAGCGTCAATCCCAAGGGAACGCTGCGTCCTTGACGATACGCCGCCGCAGGATAGCAATCCTCGCATGACACGAAACGATCCCGAATCGGCCGCCGCCCAGGGCAGGATCGAAGCGCTCGAGGCGCGGCTCGATGCGATCGAGCAGCAGGGCTCTCACGGCCCCATGCTGGACCGGGTGCTGCGCTACCTGCCGTGGCTGGCGATCGGCAATCTCGTGGTCGGGATACCGGCCGTCGCGATTTCGCTCAGCGTCGCCTATTTCGCCTTCGTCCAGGCCAACGCCACCGACAAGATGCAGGTCGCCAGCGTCTGGCCGAACGTCACCTACGTCACCTCCAACCAGAACGAGGACGGCGGCGGCACCGGGCCCATCCGCATGTCGCTGGTCAACAACGGAGTCGGCCCGGCGATCGTGCGTGGGTTGCAGATTGGGTATGACGGCAGGAAATTCACCAGTTTCCGCGAGCTGCTGGAGGCATGCTGTGCCGAGCGCGAAGAGCAGATGTCGATCGGGATCAGCTCGATCAACAACGAAGTGCTGCGCCCGGGCGAGGATTCGATGTTCGCCATGATGCTGCCCGAGGGCACTCCGCCCGACGTCTTCGAACGGTTCAACCGCGAGCGCCTGCAGTTCGAGGTGAGCCTTTGCTATTGTTCGGTGTTCGACGATTGCTGGGTGGACAGCTGGGAGCTGACCGAGCCGAAGCCGGTGGCACAATGCCCCGCCGACTGGGTGCAGTATTCCGGTTTTCCCCAAGCCCCGTTCGAGGAGCCATGACCGTTCCGCGCTGAGCCGGTAAGCCCCCTTGCGATGGCCGCGAGCAAGCCCACCCCGATGATGGAACAGTACCACGCGCTCAAGCGCGAGGCGGGCGAGTGCCTGCTGTTCTACCGCATGGGCGACTTCTTCGAGCTGTTTTTCGACGATGCGAAGCTGGCGGCGGGCGTGCTCGACATCGCGCTGACCAGCCGCGGGGAAAAGGATGGCGAGGCGGTGCCGATGTGCGGCGTGCCCGTCCATTCGGCGGATGGATACCTCGCACGGCTGATTCGGGCCGGTCACCGGGTAGCCATCGCCGAGCAGGTCGAGACGCCCGACGAGGCCAAGGCCCGCGCCAAGGCCGAGGGCAAGCCTTCGTCCAAGGTGCTGGTCAAGCGCGAGATCATCCGCTTCGTCACCGCCGGCACGCTGACCGAAGATGCGCTGCTGGAGCCGCGCCGGGCGAACCGGCTGGCAGCCGTATGCGAGCTGCGCGGCGCCATCGGCATCGCCGCCTGCGACATCTCGACCGGGCGGATGGAGCTGGAGGAATGCGGCGCGGACGGCTTAGCCGCGGCGCTGTCCCGGCTCGGTGCGCGCGAAATCGTCGCGCCGGAGAACTGGGACGCGGCACCGCCGGAGGCGACGCTTCGCCCGGCAAGCGACTTTGCCAGCGAGCGCGGGCGCCAGCGGCTGCAGGATCTGCACGAGGTTGCGACGCTCGATGCGTTCGGCGATTTCTCGCGGGCGATGCTGGCGGCGGCGGGCGGCCTGCTCGCCTATCTCGAACATGCGGGCCGGGGCGCGATGCCCTTCCTCCTGCCGCCCGAGATCAATGCCAGCGATGCGTGCATGGCGATCGACGAGGCCAGCCGCACCAGCCTGGAGATCGTCGCGACCCAGAATGGCGAGCGCGCGGGCAGCCTGCTCGGCACGGTCGACCGCAGCGTGACGAGCGCGGGCGCGCGGCAGCTCGCCGAAGACCTGTCGGCCCCGCTTGCGCTGAGGCCGCAGATCGAGGCGCGGCTGGCGCTGGTACGGCTGTTCCACGAGGACCCGATCCTGCGCGGCGACACGCGCGAAGCTCTGCGCGCCATTCCGGACATTGCCCGCGCGCTGGCGCGGCTGGTGGCGGATCGCGGGAGCCCGCGCGATCTCGGCCAGGTGCGCGACGG
>PAVA01000043.1 GCA_002712945.1 Citromicrobium sp. | reverse complement strand
CGGCAGGGGCTGGAGCAGTTCCGCACCGAAGAGCTCGACGAAAATCCGTGTGCGCGGGGCGCCTATCGCGTGAAGGATGCCGAGGCGGAGCGCCGTGTGATCCTGATCGCCACCGGCTCCGAGGTTCAGCTGGCGCTGGCCTGCGCGGCGGAGCTCGAAACCCGCAATATCGGCGCGGACGTCGTCTCGATGCCCTGCGCGGAGCTGTTCGACGAGCAGAGCCCCACCTATCGCGATAACATCCTGCCCAGTGTCGGCCCGGAGGAAGTTCTGCGGGTCAGCATCGAGGCAGGCACCACCTTCGGGTGGGAGCGCTACACCATGGCGGGCGGTCTGCGGATCGGGATCGATTCCTTCGGCACCTCCGCGCCCGCTCCGGACGCGTTCGAGCATTTCGGTTTCACCAGCGAAGCGATCGTTCCGAAGATCCTCGCCAAGCTAGAAGCATAAGTCAGGAGAAGATTCGTCATGGCGACCAAGGTTGCAATCAATGGTTTCGGTCGGATCGGGCGGCTCGTCGCGCGGGCCATCCTCGAACGGAACGATCACGATCTCGAACTGGTGGCGATCAACGATCTCGCCGATGCGGGTGCCAATGCGCTGCTGTTCCAGTTCGACTCCACGCATGGCCGCTTCCCCGGCTCGGTCTCGGTCGACGCCAACGCGCTGGTGATCGACGGCAAGAAGGTTGCAGTGACGAGCGAGCGTGAGCCCGGCAAGCTGCCGCACGGCGACATGGGCGTGGACATCGTGCTCGAATGCACCGGCTTCTTCCAGTCGGTCGACGCCGCCAAGCCGCATCTCGACGCGGGTGCCAAGCGCGTGCTGATCTCCGCGCCTGCCAAGGGCGACCTCAAGACGATCGTCTATGGCGTGAACCATGAGACGCTGACGGGTGACGACCACATCGTCTCCAACGCCAGCTGCACCACCAACTGCCTCGCTCCGGTCGCCAAGGTGATGCACGACACCGTGGGGATCGAGCGTGGCTTCATGACCACGATCCACTCCTACACCAACGACCAGCGGATGCTCGACCAGATGCATGGCGACATGCGCCGGGCACGTGGCGGTGCGCAGAACATGATCCCGACGACGACCGGCGCAGCGCGCGCGGTCGGCCTGGTCCTGCCCGAACTCAACGGCAAGCTCGATGGCTCGTCGGTGCGCGTGCCGACGCCGAATGTGTCGCTGATCGATCTGGTGTTCACGCCGGGCCGCGACACCAGCGCCGAAGAGCTGAACGAGGCGCTGAAGGCAGCGGCGGCAGGCCCGATGAAGGGCGTGCTCGACTTCACCGACAAGCCGCTCGTCAGCTCGGACTTCAACCATCAGCCCGTCAGCTCCACGGTCGACAGCCTGGAAACTGCCGTGCTCGAAGGCAAGCTGGCGCGCGTGGTCAGCTGGTACGACAACGAATGGGGCTTCTCCAACCGGATGATCGACACCGCAGGCGTGATGGCGGGGCTGATCTGACTTTTATCCTCTCCCCTCGCGGGAGAGGATAGCGCAGCTTGCCGCGCAAGCGGCTAGCATAGCTTGGAGAGGGGATGCTGCGCTCGTCACCCTCTCCCAACTCCGCCTAGCGAGACAGGCTCGCAAGGCTTCGTATCCCTCTCCCGTTTGGGGAGAGGAGGGGACGTGACAGTGGCGAAATTCAAAACCCTCGACGATCTGCCTGCCGACCTCAACGGCAAGGTCGCGCTGGTGCGCGTCGACCTCAACCTGCCGATGAAGGATGGCTCGGCGACCGACGTCACCCGGGTCGAGGCGGCGAAGCCGACCATTCTTGAGCTGAGCGAAAAGGGCGCGAAGGTGCTGCTGCTCGCGCATTTCGGGCGTCCGAAGGGCCAGCGCCACTCGACGCTGAGCACCTCCTACGTGCAGGGCGATGTCGAGCGGGTGCTGGGCAAGGAAATCATGTTCATCCCCGAAGTGCAGGGCGAAATCGTCGAACAGTCGCTCGGCATCCTGCGTAACGGCGATATCGGCCTGCTGGAGAACACGCGCTTCTGGCCGGGCGAGGAGGCGAACGACGCCGAGTTCGCGAAAGGCATCGCGGCGCACGGCAACATCTACGTCAACGACGCGTTCTCCGCCGCGCACCGCGCGCATGCGAGCACCGAAGGGCTCGCTCACCTGCTCCCGGCCTATGCAGGCCGCGCAATGGAGGCCGAGCTGAAGGCGCTCGACGCGGCGCTCGGCAATCCGGAAACGCCGGTGGCCGCCGTGGTGGGTGGAGCCAAGGTCTCGACCAAGCTCGACGTGCTCGAAAACCTCGTCGGCAAGGTCCAGCACCTCATCATCGGCGGCGGGATGGCCAATACCTTCCTTGCCGCGCGCGGGGCCGATGTCGGCAAGTCGCTGTGCGAGCACGATCTGGTCGACAAGGCCAACGCGATCATGGACGCGGCGGACCACGCGGGCTGCACCGTTCACCTGCCGTATGACGTGCAGGTGGCCAAGGAATTCGCGGCCAACCCGGCGAGCCTGCGCACCAGCAATGTCCACGAGGTCGCGGCGGACGAGATGATCCTCGACATCGGCCCTCAGGCGACCGAAGCGCTGGCGGACGTGCTCAAGACCTGCCGGACGCTGGTGTGGAACGGCCCGCTCGGCGCATTCGAGACTCCGCCCTTCGACGAGGCGACGGTCAGCCTCGCGCGCACCGCCGCCGCGCTGACCAAGGAAGGCTCGCTCGTTTCGATCGCGGGTGGTGGCGACACGGTCGCGGCGCTCAACCTGGCGGGCGTGGCGGACGACTTCACCTATGTTTCGACCGCGGGCGGGGCCTTCCTCGAATGGATGGAGGGCAAGCCGCTACCCGGTGTGGAAGCCCTGACGTGCTGAAGCGTGCCTTCATCGCCCTGGTCGGGATGGTAGCGAGCCCTGCAATGGCGCAAACGACCGATTACGACGCTTTCGGCGCATACCTCGAGGAATTCAGGCAGGACACGCGCACGCCTGCGTTGAGTGCCGTGATCGTGCGCGACGGCCGGATCGCGTGGGAAGCGCATCTTGGCTGGTCCGACGACGAGGGCGAGGAAGAAACCAGCGCCGAGACGAGCTTCTGGATCGCATCGGTTACCAAGCCGATCGCGGCGACCGCGATCATCGCGGAAAGCCTCGCCGGGGACCTCGATCTGCAAACCCCGATGGCAGCGGACCCCAAATGGACCGACGTATGCGACTGGCTCAGCAATTCGGGAATCCTCTTCGGGAGCGGAGGAACCGAGCCGGACGGCACGGTGGTCGCGAAGATGGACTGCGATCGCGCGCCCAGGATCGCCGACATGCTCGACATGCGTGTGAACACCGAGAGCTTTACCTATAACCCCATCGCCTATGCCCGGCTCGATCGTGTGATCTCGGGCGCGGGCGGGCGGCCGCTGCGGGAAATCGTGCGCGACCGGGTCATAGAGCCTGCGGGGATGCAGGATGTCGCGCTCGGCTGGCGCGATCCGGAAGCCGGCGATGCCCTGCGCATGCTGGCGCGGCCGTGGAAGGTCGTCGACGGCAAGCGCATCGAACAGCCGCTTCCGGGTGACGATTTCCGCGCGGCTGCGGGTATCTGGACCAGCGCGCGCCAGATTGCGCGGTTCGACATTGCCTATGATGCGGGCGCGCTGATCCCGACCTCGTTCCGCGACCGACTGGTCGATCGGGTCGATCTCGGCCCAGACGGGGACTACCGGATGGGGTGGTTCCTCGAAGACTGGCGCGGCCACCGCCTGATGTGGCATTCCGGCTGGGAAGAGGGGAAATACTCCGCGCTCTACCTGAAGGTGCCCGACCGGAATCTGACCCTGGTGGTTCTCGCCAATACCGAAGCGGTCTGGTGGGACAATTCGCTCGTCCGCGCGGAAATCGCTACCTCGCCGATTGCGTCCCGCTTCCTGGAGGAATTCGTACAATGAGCGAGAATCAGGGTGTAGGGGAGTCCGGCAGCGGACTGGTCGATGTAACCGAGGGCGAGTTTGCGGGCTGGCAGGTTTGGCAGTCCGACGCGTTCGAGCAGCGCGCCGGGCCGTTCTACGAAAAGCGCGAGGCCGATGGCACGATGCGCACGGCTTTTCGGGCCGAGCCGCGGCACATGAACGGCGCGGGCTTCATGCATGGCGGTTGCCTGATGACCTTCGCCGATTCCGCGATCTTCACCATCGCGCGCGATGCAATGGAGGGCAGCCACGGCGTGACCCTGACGCTGACCGGCGATTTCCTCGATCCCGTGCGGGTCGGGCAGCTGGTCGAGGCGACGGGCGAGGTCGTTCGCGCCGGGGGCAAGACGATCTTCGTCGCGGGGCTGGTACGGGCCGAAGGCGCACCCGTGCTGCGGTTCGACGGGATCATCCGCAAGGTGCGCGGAGGCCGCTGACGATGGCCGGTGCGCGCCAGCTCTTCGCCACGCCCTTCGTGGTCGATCGGCTGCAGAGCACCGAGGGGCTGAGGCTGCTGCGCGACGGAATAGAGGCGGAGCTTGCGCGCGACCCCCAGGGCGTGCGGATATCCAATGTCGGCGGGTGGCATTCCAACACGCAGATGGTCGACTGGGGCGGCGAGGCCGCGCGCGCGCTCGCCTACAAGGCGATGACCATGGCGGATGCGCAAACACTCGATGCGCGCAGCCCGGAGCAGAGCCGGTTCGACTGGGCGCCCGAAATGTGGGCGAACGTGAGCACGAAGGCCCACGCCAACCAGTATCACTTCCACCCCGGCAGCTACTGGTCGGCGGTCGCCTATGTCGATGATGGCTATGCCGGGTCGGACGATCCCGAGCTTGGCGGGGAATTGCAGCTGCTCGATCCGCGCATGCCGATGATCCGGATGACCGCGCCGGACCTGCGGCTGGTGGATGCAGCGGGGCAGGGCCAACCGAACGAAGTGCTGCATCGCCCCCCGCACGGGCGAAATCGTGATGTTTCCCAGCTGGCTGCAGCATGCCGTGCGCCCCTTCTACGGCGAGGGAACGCGCATCTCGATCGCCATCAACCTCGTACCGGTGCTCAGGCGGCAGGACTAGCGCTCAGCCGCGATGCTCGGGGTTCGGACTGTCGAACCGCAGCCCCTCTTGCCACAGCTCCTTGGAATTGCCGTAGCACGGCAGCCCGCCCGCATCCTTCAGCATGCGCGCCATGTGGAGCAGGTTCCACGCGGCAAAGGTGGTGTTGCGGCGGGTGAAGTCGTTGTCGAACCCGGCCCGGCTGCCGTCGTCCAGCTCGTCCCCGTAGCTCGGCCCGGGCCCGGCTTCGCCGACCCAGCCCGCGTCGGCCTGCGGCGGGATCGTGTAGCCGACATGGCTCATCGCGTAGAGCACGCCCGAGGAGACATGCTTGATCCCGTCCTCGTTGCCGGTGACGATGCAGCCTCCGGTCTTGCCGTAGAAGACGTATTGCCCCTTCTCGTTCGTGTCGCCCGAATGGGCGTAGAGCTTCTCGATGATCACCTTGGCGATGGAGCTCTTCTCGCCCAGCCAGATCGGCGTGCCGATGACCAGAATGTCCGCCGCCTTTACCCGCGGCCATAGTTGCGGCCATTCGTCTTCGGCCGCGCCATGTTCGGTCATGTCGGGATAGATGCCGGGGGCGATCGCATGATTGACCGCGCGGATCCGGTCCACCGTCACCCCGACCTTTTCGAAAATCGTGTGGACCTGGTCCAGCAGCGTGTCGGTATGGCTCGGCTCGTCCCCGCGCTTCAGCGTACAGTTGACGATCATCGCCTTGAGGTCGGCAAAGTCGGTCGTGTTTTCGGCGCAAAGCCGTTCCTGCGTCTCGTCCAGCATGCTCTCTCCCTTGCGTGTCTTGCGAGTGGGGGCGGCGCTGGCTAAGCCGCCGGGAATCGAACGAACCCAGAGAGGCGAAAGGTCCCATGAACTTCGAACAGATGAAGGCGAAGATCGCCGAAGGTAACGGTTTTATCGCGGCGCTGGACCAGTCGGGCGGCTCCACGCCCAAGGCGCTGGCAGGCTACGGCGTCGGCGAGGACGAGTGGGACGGCGAGGACGAGATGTTCGCCAAGATCCACGAGATGCGCTGCCGCATCGTCGAGAGCCCCGCCTTTACCGGCGACAAGGTGGTCGGCGCGATCCTGTTCGAGAAGACCATGGAAGGCTGCAACCCCGAAGGCATGCCGATCCCCGAGCGGCTCGCGGGCAAGGGCATCGTTCCCTTCCTCAAGGTGGACAAGGGCATGCACGACGAGGCCAATGGCGTGCAGCTGATGAAGGACATGCCGCAGCTTGCCGACCAGTGTGCCCGCGCCAAGGAACTGGGCGTGTTCGGCACCAAGATGCGCTCGGTGGTCCACGAGGCGAACCAGCAGGGCATCGCTGACGCTGTCCGCCAGCAGATGGATTTCGGCCTGCAGATCCTCAGCCACGGCCTCGTCCCGATTCTCGAGCCGGAAGTGAGTCTCAAGTCAGAAACACGCGGCGAGGCCGAGGCGCATCTGCTCGCTGCGTTCCAGGAGCAGCTGGAGCGCGTGCCCGAAGGCCAGCAGGTGATGCTGAAGCTGACCATCCCGAGCGAGCCGAACCTCTACCTGCCGTTGGTCGAGCATCCCAAGGTGCTACGCGTGGTCGCGCTCTCGGGCGGCTATGGCCGTGACGAGGCATGCGCCGAACTGGCGAAGAACAGGGGCATGATCGCCAGCTTCAGCCGTGCGCTGCTCGAGGAACTGCGCGCGCAGATGGACGACGAGAAGTTCGACAATGCGCTCGAAACCGCAATCGACGAGATCTATGCGGCGAGCGTCGCCGGCTGAGGTCAGTCTCCGCTGAAGCGGAAGCGATATTCGGCCGAGGTGATCCGGGGGTCGACCCGCATCGCCGGTTGCACCTCGGCCAATGTCACGGTGACATCGCGCACGCTGTGCGGCTCGCCGAGCACCAGCGGCTGCGTCTGCCGCCATCCTGCACCGTCGATCCGTGTTTCGACCACGACGCGCCCGGCCCAGACGCATTGCACGCCCTGCGCGCAGCGGCTGTCCTCGGTCACGCGCATCGGTGTGACCACCACCCGGCCCAGTTGTACCGGCTGAAGCAGTCCGACCAGCGATCCCTGCTGCGCGACTTCGTGCGGTGAATCGACGATCGGGGAATTGGGGACGAGCGCGCAGGCCGAAAGCGGCAGGACTGCCGCGAGGAGGAGGGCGTGTTTCATGGCCGGATGAATAGCGCTTCTCCGGCTTGCCCGCTGCTGAATATCGACGAACAGCGCATGCGGCGCTAGGTCCGCTCGCCATGACCGAAACCGATGGCACAATCCCGCGCGTTCCCACCCAGCTCTACCTGATCTCCCCGCTCGACGTCGGCGGGGATTTCCCCCGTCGGCTCGAGCGCGCGCTGGACGCAGGGGCGGGACATGTCACCGCATTCCAGTTCCGCGTGAAGGGCTATGATGGCGCCGGAGGCCAGCACGAAGCCGCAGCGCTGGCTGCGCCGTTGCAGGAAATCTGCGCCGCGCGCGAGGTCGCCTTTATCGTCAACGACGATATCGCGCTGGCGAAGCGGTTGAAGGCCGACGGCGTCCATCTTGGACAGGAAGACGGCTCCGTCGCCGAAGCGCGCGATGCGCTGGGCATGCAGGCCCAGATCGGCGTGACCTGCCACGCCTCGCGCCATCTCGCGATGGAAGCCGGCGAGGCGGGGGCGGATTATGTCGCTTTCGGCGCGTTTTTCGATTCCTCTACCAAGGACAAGGGCCACGCCGAACGCCCGACGCCCGAAATCCTCACCTGGTGGTCGCAGATATTCGAGCTGCCCTGTGTGGCCATTGGCGGAATAACCCCGGAAAACTGCGGGCCGCTGATCGCAGCCGGAGCGGATTTCCTCGCCGTTTCGGGCGCGGTGTGGAACGGCGACGAGGCAGCAGCCGTTAAAGCCTTCGTGGGAAGGCTGGAGGCCTGATGTTTGAACGCCTCAAATCTGCTAAACAAAAGGGCATGGGTGCCGTCGACCGCATTCTGACGATCATCGTCACCGCCACCATCACATCGATGGTGTGGATCGTGGCGGGCGGCAGCCTGATCGAATTGTCGAGCGCCGACAGCCAGATCGAGAAGACCCGCCCCGCCGATGCCGCCGCAGAGGCGGATTCGAGGCTGACGCGCGAGACCGTGGCGGGAGAAACCGGGGCAGAGGACGAGGGCGAGGCCTCGACCGTCGAGCGCAGGCGCAACATCGCCTCGCTCGATCGCGCCAACGCGACCCCGCCGCGCGAGACCCAGCTCGGACAAATGGTGATCCCCGTACTTAACGTTCGGCCGGACGATCTGTCCGACAGCTTCCTCGCCGCGCGCGACGGGGGCGACCGACTGCACGAGGCGATCGACATCATGGCGCCCGCCGGGACCTCGGTCATCGCGGCGGCGCCGGGCACGATCGAGCGTATCTATCGCTCCGAAACCGGCGGCAATTCGCTCTACGTGCGCTCTCCCGACAAGGAGACGATCTTCTACTACGCCCACCTCGACAAATACGCGCCCGGCCTGAAGGAAGGGCAGAAGGTGCGTCGTGGGCAACGGCTCGGCACCGTGGGCACGACCGGCAATGCCGCGCCCGATGCGCCGCACCTCCATTTTGCGATCATGCGAACGACAGAGGATGCCGAATGGTGGGAGCCCACCAATGCGATCAATCCTTATCCCTATCTTGCGGGCAAGGCGGCCTCAGGGTCGGACTGAGCGCCCCTCGGCCACCGACAGAATGGCCTAGTTGGCCGGCCCAGCGCGCACGCAGCGCATCCGGCCGAGCGTGCCGTCCGCCAGCCTCTCGCGCAGGATAGACCGCCCCGCGCGCTCCATCACCTTGCCCTTGAGCGGGCCACGGGTGAAGATCACCTCGTCGCCGCGCAGCAGATAGACGCCGCGCTCTCCGCGCGCTTCGTAGCTGGAGCCGTTGAGGATCGAGAAATCGTGCTCGGGAACGCGATTCCACGCCGGCCCGGCCGCATCGCCGGGCAGGGTGCACTCGTAGCTGCCGATAGGAAGCGTATCGATCCGGTCGGACTGCGGCACGGGCGTCTGCGCGCCGAGCGTGCCGCCGGGCAGCGCAAGCGCGCCCAACATGGTCGCGGCGGCCAGAGGCCGGGTAATTCGGGTAATTCTGTTCATGCGAACCTATATAGTGCGCCTTACCTTGCGAGACCATGACCGCTCGGCTAAGGCCCGCGACCTGCTGCCCCTCGCGCGGTTTCGCGCGCCGGGCAGCCCCCAATTCGCTCCGAGCCAAGGTACACCCCCCATGAAGATCAGCGGCGTCGATATCCGCCCCGGCAATATCATCGAATATGAAGGCGGCATCTGGAAGGTCGCCAAGATTCAGCACACCCAGCCCGGCAAGGGCGGGGCCTACATGCAGGTCGAGATGAAGAACCTGCAGGATGGCCGCAAGACCAACGTCCGCTTCCGCAGCGCCGACACGGTCGAAAAGGTCCGGCTCGACACCAAGGACTACCAGTTCCTGTACGAGGATGGCGAGCACCTGGTGTTCATGGACAGCGATACGTTCGAGCAGATTTTCCTGCCGAGCGACCTGCTGGGCGACGCGCGCCCCTTCCTGCAGGACGGGATGACCGTGACGCTGGAGCTGTGGGAGGAAAAGCCCATTTCGGTCCAGCTGCCCGAACAGGTCGAGGCGGAAATCGTCGAGGCCGACGCGGTGGTGAAGGGGCAGACCGCTTCCTCCAGCTACAAGCCCGCCGTGCTCGACAATGGCGTGCGGATCATGGTGCCGCCACATATCGAGAGCGGCACACGCATCATCGTCGACGTTTACGAACAGAGCTACGTCGGGAAGGCCGGCTGATCCGCCATGGCAGCGATTACAGGCCTCATTCGCGTGATGGAACGCGCCGCACGCCGCGCGGGCAACCGCCTGCGGCGCGATTTCGGCGAGATCGAGCACTTGCAGGTCAGCCGCAAGGGACCGGCGGACTTCGTCAGCAAGGCGGATATGCGCGCCGAGCGCTCGCTCTACGACGACCTGCTGCAGGCGCGCCCGGGCTGGGGCTTCCTGCTGGAGGAAGCAGGCGAGATCAAAGGCGAGGACGAGAACGCGCCGCGCTGGGTGATCGACCCGCTCGACGGGACGAGCAACTTCCTCCACGGTATCCCGCATTTCGCGATCTCGATCGCCGTGCAGGAGCGCAAGCTGGACGGATCGGGCTGGGGCGATGTGACCGCCGCGGTGGTCTATCAGCCGATCACCGACGAGACCTTCTGGGCGGAAAAGACCCGCGGGGCGTGGCTGCAGGATGCGCGCCTGCGCGTTTCGGCGCGCTCGCGGCTCAGCGATGCGCTGATCGCCACCGGCATGCCTTTTCAGGGCCACGGCGACTTCGCCGAATGGAGCCGCATCTACGGCGCGCTCGGGCCCGAGGTTGCGGGTGTCCGCCGCTTCGGTGCTGCCTCGCTCGACCTGGCATGGGTCGCGGCAGGCCGTTTCGACGGTTTCTGGGAGAGCGACCTGCAGCCGTGGGATACCGCCGCCGGATGCCTGCTGGTGCGCGAGGCGGGCGGTTTCGTGACCGATTATCGCGGCCGCAGCCAGCCGGTGCATCACCAACAGGTACTCGCGGGGAACGACGGCTTGCACTCAAAGATGCACAAGGTTATCGCCGCGTCACTGCGCGGCTAAGGGAACCGACGCACGGCCCATACAAGAAAGTCTTAACAAGCGTCTGCTCTACCGGACGCTTGGGAAGAATCTTGTTATGAAGCCTTTGGATAGCAAAACCTTTTTGAGCCGCTCGGCGAAGATCGAGGCGCTGCTCATTTTCGCCTTTTTCGGTGCGATCCTTGCGATTTCGATCGCGATCGAGGGGTTCGAGTATGTCGTCGAATTCTCCGACACGCATGAATCGTGGGAGCTCGACGAGATCCTGACCGCGCTCATGTTCATGTCGGTCGCCTTGACGATCTACGTCGTGCGGCGGCTGTTCGAGCTGCGCCGTGAATTCCGGAACCGGATGAGGGCCGAAAAGAAGGCGAGCGCCCTCGCTTTCCACGATCCGCTGACGGGTCTGCCGAACCGCCGCAAGGCGTATCAGGTGATCGAGGCGGCGGTGGAGAAGGCCGATGCCAGGCCCTTCGCGCTGGCGCTGATCGATCTCGATCGTTTCAAGGCGGTGAACGATCTCTACGGCCATGTGGCGGGGGACGAAGTCCTGCTCGCCACGGCCGAACATCTGCTCTCGCACGTACGCGAGGGCGATCTCGTGGCGCGGCTCGGGGGCGACGAGTTCGTCGTCCTGCTCGACGACTACGAATCGAGCGACGCGCTCGTCGCGCGGGTCGAGGCGCTTGTCGATGCCTTTTCCGCGCCGATGAACCTGCCCTCGGTGGGAAGTGCCGTCTCTGTCGGCGCGAGCGTGGGCATCACTCTGGTCGAGGAACCGGGCGTCGCGATCGACCGTATCGTCACCCAGGCCGACGCGGCGATGTATCGCGCCAAGTCCACTTCTTCCAACGCCTTCTGCTTCTTCGAATCGGGTATGGACGAAGCGGCGGCGCGGCGGGCGCAGACCGAACGCGAGCTGCGCGAGGCCATCGCGGCGGACGAGATCGAGCCTTTTTTCCAGCCGCTTGTCGACCTCGCTACCGGCCGCATCCTGGGCTACGAGGCGCTCGCGCGCTGGCGGTGCAAGGACGGCACGGTCCGAAGCCCGGACGAATTCATCGCGATCGCCGAGGAATGCGGCATGATCGGCGATCTCTACATCCGGTTGCTCGCCAAGGCGGCGCGCGAGGCGAAGGATTGGGACGACGACACGCTACTGTCGATCAACCTCTCGCCGCTGCAGTTTACCGACCCCTGGCTGGTTGAACGCACGCTGCAGACGCTCCAGATGGTCGGCTTTCCGCCTCAGCGGCTCGAAGTCGAGATTACGGAAAGCGCGCTCGTTTCCGAACTGGAGACGGCCAAGAACGTCATCGCCAACTTCAAGAGCCAGGGGATCAAGGTCTCGCTCGACGATTTCGGGACGGGCTACTCCTCGCTCCGCCACCTGAGCGAGCTGACCTTCGACAAGCTGAAGATCGACCGTTCGTTCGTCTCCGATATCGAGAACAACAAGGACAGCCAGACCATCGTGCGCGCGGTCACCTCGATGGCGCATCATCTCGGGCTGAAGGTGACGGTCGAGGGGATCGAGACCGCCGGAAGCGCAAGAAGTGTGTTCGAATACGGCTGCGATTTCGGCCAGGGCTATCTCTATGGCAAGCCCATGCCCGGCACGCACAGCGGCGATGCCGGGGAGGACGGCACGGCGGATGTCGAGGAGGCGGCGTGAGGGCGCAGAGGCTGGCGCTCTGCCTGAGCGCGGCCTCGGTCAGCCTCCTTCCGGCCCCGCTGCGCGCCGAAGAGGGGCGGGTCGACCAGGTCGAGGGGCTCGAGATCGAGGCCGAGACCGCCGAACTCGAGCTGCAATTCGTCCTCGCCGAAGAGGAAGATGCGCGGCTGCTGATCGGTACCTTCGAGTATGGCTTCAGTGACTGGCTGCAACTCGGCGTGGAGATCGAATCCGAATCCGAAGACGGCGAAGCCCTGAGGGTCGAGAGCATCGCCCCCCAGGCCAAGATCATGTTTACCGATCCCGGCTCGGCCCCGGTCGGGCTGGGGCTGCAGGCCGGTGCGGTCATCGACACCGGCGGCGACGGGATAGGCGGCGAATTTGCCTTCATCGCGGAGCACCGGCGCGAGGATTTCACGGTCATCGCCAATCTCATCGCCGAGGCCGAGCCGGGCGACTGGTCCGAAGGCAGCCTGGCCTATGCTGCGCGCGGCGACTGGGAGCTGGGCGAAACGATCGGTGCGGGCGTCGAATTCGGCGGAGCCCTGACCGGCGAGAACAAGGGCAGCCATTTCGCCGGGCCCGTACTCGACCTCGGCCTTGCCGAGGACGGGCCGTCGATCGAACTGGGCGTGTTCGCTCCGCTGAGCGAGGAGGCACCGGGCTGGCAGGCCCGGCTCGAACTCGACTGGGAATTCTAGGCAAGATTCCACCCAAGAGAGCTTATCCACGCGGCTTTCCCGTTGATGCGGTCCGCGCGCTCGGCTAGGCGTGCCGCGCCTTCGCGCAAGGGGCCCCTGTGGCGGAATTGGTAGACGCGCTCGACTCAAAATCGAGTTTCTCACGAAGTGCCCGTTCGAGTCGGGCCAGGGGCACCACGATAATCGACCGAAATCGACCCAAAGGCCGCTTACGGCGATTGCCTAGCGCCCCCGCCGGGCGCTATCGCGGGGCCCAGCGATGATCGAAGCCCCATCTTTTCACGCCATCGCCGCCATGATCGTGACGCTCGCGATGTTTTTCGGTTTCGCGCGGAGCAAGCTGTCGACCGAGATCGTCTCGCTGATGACGATCGCGGTGATCGCGGTGTTTCTCTATTTCTTCCCGCTGCCCGACGCCAGACCGACCGACGGCCTCGCGCTCGCCTTTTCGGGCTTCGGGCACTACGCGCTCATCACGATCTGCGCGCTGATGATCATGGGGCGCGGCCTCGTGGTGACCGGCGCGCTGGAGCCTGCCGCACAGGCGCTGGAGCGCTTGTTCAAGTGGAACCTGCAGATCGGCCTGCTGGTCTCGCTGGTGGCGGCGATGTTCCTGTCCATGGCGGTCAACGATACGCCGGTGCTGGTTCTGCTGCTGCCGATTTTCGTCAGCCTCGCCGCGCGCGGTGCGCTGCCCGCCTCCAAAACGCTGATCCCGCTGAATGCGGCGGTGCTGATCGGCGGGATGGGG
>PAVA01000042.1 GCA_002712945.1 Citromicrobium sp. | reverse complement strand
TGCAGGTGCCTCGTATGCGGCGAGCGTGGTCCCGGCGGCGGTGGCGTTGAAACGGGTGCGTTCGGCGAACCGCCGGGCGAGCAGCGAATCCTCGCTTCCCGCGATGTCCGCTCCGCCCGCCAGCCATAGCCGCGCCCAGTGGCTCGCAAGGACGACATTGGGATAGGCCCCCGTGGGCGGCGCGGGCTCGACCGCGATCTGCCGCCAGTCGGCGCCCAGCTCCATCGCGACGATCTGCGGGATCAGCGTGGTGACACCCTGCCCCATCTCGCATTGCGGGACGGCGACCGTGATAACGCCATCGCGCGCGATCTTGAGCCAGGCGTTGAAGCCCGCCTCGCCCTCGACCGGCTCGAGCGGGGCACCGAAGCGCTGGGGCATGAGGACGAAGGCGACGGCAAGGCCACCGCCCGCCACCGCGCCCGCCAGCATGCCCCGGCGCGAGAGTTTCATCCGGCGTCGACCCCGATGGCCGCGGCGATCCTGGCGGCAATCTCGCGGTAGGCGCCACCTTCGGGCGTGTCGCCCAATGCGATCGGCTCGCCCGCGTCGCTCGCCTCGCGGATCGCGTGGCTGAGCGGGATGCGCCCGAGGAACGGGAGCTCCAGCCGCGCGGCGGCGCGCTCCACCCCGCCGCTGCCGAAGGGGTCGCTCGCTTCCCCGCAATGGGGGCAGACATAGCCTGCCATGTTCTCGACCAGGCCCAGGATCGGCACCTCGCCCTGATCGAACAGCGAGCCTGCGCGTGCCGCATCGGCCAGCGCGAGATCCTGCGGAGTCGAGACGATCACCGCGCCATCGGGCTTGAACTTCTGCAGCATGGTGATCTGCACGTCGCCCGTGCCCGGCGGCAGATCGACCAGCAGCAGCTCGGCATCGCCCCAGTTCGCCTCGAACAATTGCGCCAGCGCGCGGCCCGCCATCGGCCCGCGCCATGCCAGCGCCCGGCCCTTGTTCACCAAGTGCCCCATCGACAGCATCGGGATGTCCGCCGCGCCGACCACCGGCTGCAGCGTCTCTCCCTCGGCCTCGGGTTTCATGTCCTCGCTCTTGAGCAGGATCGGCTGCGAGGGGCCGTAGATATCGGCGTCGATCACGCCGACCTTCACCCCGGCGCGCTTCAGCGCCACGGCGAGGTTCGCGGTCACGGTCGACTTGCCTACCCCGCCCTTGCCCGATCCCACCGCGACGATCCGCCGCTTCACCCGCTCGCCCATGAAGGCGACCGCGATGCGTCTGTCGCCGACCTTGCCCGCCAGCGACTCGCGCAGCTCCGCCTCGCTCGCCTCGCGCGCCGTTTCGCTCAGCCCGCTGCCGTCGATCACGAGCGAGAGCGCGTCCTCGCGCACCCGCACCGCTGCGACCCGATCCGCAAGCGCCGGGGGCAGGGCCGCCCGCACGCCATCCTCGTTCACTGTCTCACCATGTGTCACGGGGGCGTCAATAACAGCAAAAAGGCGCGGGCAACCCCTGTTTTTCGCGGCGGTTCGTTCCTATAACGGAAGCCATGAAAATCTTGGACGGGTTTCACTCGCGAATCGCGCTGGCCATGGCCGGCAAAAATCCCTGGGGCAGTTCTTCCGGTGGCTCATCGGACGATGGCGACGGGTCGGATCGGCCCAAGGGCGACAAGCCCAGGGGCCCGCGCAATCCGTGGCTGCCGCAAGGCGGCGACGGGGAACGCCGCTCCGCCTCGATAGAGGACATCTTCAAGAACCGCGGGCCCGAAGGCCCGCGCCGCAGGCCGGGCGGCGGTGGCCCGGGCGGCCCCAATTTCCGCCTGCCCGAACGTCCCGGCGGCAAGAGCTGGGTGCCGGTCATCCTCGCGATCGTCGCGATTATCTGGCTGCTTGTCTCGAGCATCCATCAGGTCGGCCCGCGCGAACAGGGTATCGTCACCTGGCTGGGCGGCAAGTATTCGCGCACGCTGCAGCCCGGCATCAACTTCACCGCGCCGTGGCCGCTCCAGACCGTCGACATCGAGAATGTCAGCGAGATTCGCCAGAACGCCATCGGCGAGGGTGGCGAAAACCTGATCCTGACCGGCGACCAGAACCTGGTCGACCTGTCCTATCTCGTGCGCTGGAACATCAAGGATCTGGTCCAGTTCCGCTTCGCGCTCGCCGAGCCCGAAGAGACGCTGACCGAAGTCGCCGAATCGGCCGTGCGCGCCGCCGTGGCGGAAACCGAGCTCGACACCGTGCTGTCGGGCGAAGGCCGCGAGACGGTGGAGCTTCGCGTGCGCCAGCGGATGCAGTCGCTGCTCGACGCCTATGGCGCGGGGATCGCGGTCCAGGGTGTCGAGATCGCCCGGACCGAGGCTCCGCAGCAGGTCATCGAGGCGTTCAACGACGTGCTCGCCGCCCGGCAGGACCGCGAGCGTAACCTCAACGAGGCGCGCCGTTATGAACAGCAGCTGCTGGCACAGGCGCAGGGCGGCGCGGCCGAATTCAACGAGATTTACGAGCAGTACCGCCTCGCCCCCGAGGTGACCCGGCGCAGGCTCTATTACGAAACCATGGAAAGCGTGCTGTCGACCACCGACAAGACCATCGTCGAGACCGATAGCGGCGTGACGCCCTATCTGCCGTTGCCCGAGATCCGGCGCCGTGCACAAACGCAGGCGGCCCCCGCACCCTCGACCGACACTTCGGGAGGCAACCAGTGACCCGTATCTGGAACGACTACAAAGCCGCGGTCTTCGCGGTTCTCGCGCTGATCGTGATCCTGCTGATGAGCATGGTGATCGTACCCGAAACCCACCAGGCCGTGGTCATCCGTACGGGTGAACCGGTGCGCGTCGCGAACAATTTCGATCCGGACGAACGCTATGGCCAAACCGGATCGGGCGTGATCGCACGGATTCCGATCATCGAACGTGTGCAGCTGGTCGACAAGCGGATCCTCGATCTCGACATGGAGGGCGAAACCGTCCTGTCGAACGACCAGCAGCGTCTGGAGGTGAACGCCTATGCGCGCTTCCGCATCTACGACCCGGTATTGTTCGTCGAATCGGCGGGCACCGAGGAACAGCTGCGCAACCAGCTCGAACCGATCCTCACCTCGGTCCTGCGGCAGGAACTGGGACGCCGTTCCTTCGCCAGCCTGCTGACGCCGGAACGCGGCGAGGCGATGACCAATATTCGCGCCGCGCTCGACCGGCAGGCCCGGCAGTACGGCGCGCAGGTCCTCGACGTGCGGATCAAGCGCGCCGACCTGCCGCAGGGCACGCCGCTGCAGGCCGCCTTCACGCGGATGCAGTCGGACCGGCAGGAAGAGGCGGAGACGATCCGCGCGGGCGGGCGGCGCGATGCGCAGATCATCCGCGCCGAAGCCGATGCCGAGGCCGCGCGCATTTACGCCGATGCCTTCAACAAGGATCCGGAGTTCTACGATTTCTACCGCGCAATGCAGAGCTACCGCACGACCTTCATGAACGGCGATGCCGAAAGCTCGGTCATCCTGTCGCCCGACAACGAATATCTGCGGCAGTTCCGCGGACGGCGTTGACCATTCGTCGGGCGGCATGGCCGCCCGGCAGAGCGGTAGCGACCCGTTCAATCGCGATTAAGCGCCCGCCCCTTTGAACGGGGCAGGAGACAGAACGGCTCCCCGCGCGTTGATCGCGCGAGGCGAGCCGAAGACAAGAAGAGGAACAAGAAGGACGTGAGACCCGTGCGATATGCTTATGGCCTGACATCCGCGTTGCTGATCGGCGGCGCGACCATTTCGCTGGTGACGGGGCAGCCCGCAGGCGCCCAGGTCGCCCAGAACGACGACAGCCGGATCCAGACCACGGTGCCGCGCGCCGGTGCGCCTGCCAGCTTTGCCGACCTGACCGAGCAGCTCGCCCCGGCGGTGGTCAACATCTCCACCCGCCAGCGGGTCGAGGTGCAGAGCGCTAATCCCTTCGCGGGCACTCCGTTCGAGGGGCTGTTCGGCGATCGCCGACAGGGCCAGCCGACCACGCGCGAAGGGCAGTCGCTCGGCTCGGGCTTCATCATCTCCGCCGATGGCTACGTCGTGACCAACAACCATGTCGTCACCCCGCAGGGACGCGGCACGGTGGAGGAAATCACCGTGACCATGCCCGACGGCACCGAATACGAGGCGGAAATGGTCGGCAAGGATGCCGAATCCGACCTCGCGGTGCTCAAGATCGACCGGCGCGAGCCCTTCCCCTTCGTGAAGTTCGGCGATTCCTCGCAGGCGCGCGCGGGTGACTGGGTGGTCGCGATCGGCAACCCCTTCGGCCTCGGCGGCACGGTGACCAGCGGGATCATCTCCTCGGTCCTGCGCACCGCCGGTGCGGGTGCCTACGACCGCTACATCCAGACGGACGCCGCGATCAATCGCGGCAATTCGGGCGGCCCGCTGTTCGACATGCAGGGCAATGTAATCGGCATCAACAACGCGATCCTCTCGCCCTCGGGCGGCAGCGTGGGCGTCGGCTTCGCGATTCCCGCAGAGACAGCCGCACCGATCGTCGAGCGGCTGCGTCGCGGCGAGACCATCGAACGCGGCTATCTGGGCGTGGGCATCGGCCCCGTGACCGACGATTTCGCCGCCGCGCTCGGCCTGCCGCGCAACCGGGGCGAAGTGGTCCAATCCGTCGTCGACGGCGAAGCCGCGGCGCGCGCGGGCATCGAAGCGGGCGACGTGGTCATCTCGGTCGACGGCAAGGACGTGACGCCTGACCAGACGCTGTCCTTCCTCGTCGCCAATATCGCGCCGGGCACGACCGTGCCGGTCACGCTGATCCGCGACGGCAAGCGCCGCACGATCCGCGTCACCGTGGGCACCCGGCCGAGCGCCGAGGAACTCGCGCAGTCGCAGATGTTCGGCAATGAGGACGAGGACGGGGACGCGATGAACGCGCCGCTCGACGGCAACGAGTTCCTCGCCCAGAAGCTCGGCCTCGGCGCGGTTCCGATCACCCCGTCGATCGCGCGCCAGCTGGGCGTGGCGACCGATACGCAGGGCCTAGCGATCGCGGCGGTCAACCCGAACTCGGACGCCGCGCGCAAGGGCATCCAGCGGCGCGACATCATCCTCTCGGCGAACTACCAGGCCATCACCTCGACCGAGGAGCTGGAAGCCATTGTTCGCGAGGCAGAGGAAGCGGGCCGCTCGGCGGTCGTCCTGCGCATCCAGCGCGTGCGCGGCCCCGCTGGCTACGTCGCTGTTCGTATCCAGTAAGCGACCCGCAGCTGACAGCAAAAAGCCCCGTCGGAGCGATCCGGCGGGGCTTTTTCGTGGCTGCCCGGGATGGGGGCGGCGGCGTGGGTTGGGGCTAGTAGATCTGCTCGCGCTGCTGCGGCGGCAGCGCCGGGGCCTCGCCCCGCCCCGGCTGGGTCGGTTGCGGCGAGGGGCGCGGCTGAGGCGACGGCTGCTGCTGGGGCGGCTGGCTCCGCGTGCCCTGCCCGCCCTGGTTGCCGCTGCCGATCGCGCGTTCGAGGAAATCGTCGTCGACCGCCTGCGGCTCTCCGTCGGCGCCTTCGCCCGGTTGCGGCCGGGGCCGTTCGGTCACGCCTTCGCTCGGCGGGCCGGCCTCGCCCGCACCGCGTCCGGGTTCGATCAGGTTGCCCTGCTCGTCGATGAAGTAATAGTCGTCCGGGTCGCCGTAGTAGAATTCCTCGTCCGGCTCGATCTGCCATTCGGGCAGGTCGGTGTCGGTATTGAACGGCTCGACCGGGCGATCCTTGACCGCGAAGCGCATGAAGGCGGCGAAGGCCTGCGCGGGGGCACGCCCGCCCGAGAGCCCGCCGACCGCCTTGTTGTCGTCCCGGCCCATCCACACGCCGGTCGTGATGCCGGAGGAAAAGCCGACGAAATAGCCGTCCTTGTTCGAGCTGGTCGTGCCGGTCTTGCCCGCGACCGGGCGGCCGATCTGCGCCGCGCGGCCGGTGCCGGTCTGCACTGCGGCCTGCAGCAGGTCGGTCATCTGCGTGGCGACATAGTCGGGCACCAGCCGCACCTCGCGCGATTTCTCGTGCTGGTAGAGCGTTTCGCCCCCGCTCGTCGTCACCTTGACGATGCCGTAGGGCTCCACCGACATGCCGCCCGCGGCGACCGAGGCGAAGGCTCGCGTCATGTCGAGCAGGCGGACTTCCGAACTGCCGAGCACCATCGACGGGAAGGTGGAAATGTCCGAGGTTATGCCGAAGCGCCGCGCCATCGAGGCGACGGTGCCGAAGCCGACTTCATTTCCCAGCTGCGCCGCGACCGTGTTGACCGAATAGGCGAAGGCCTGGCGCACGGTCATCTCGCCTGCAAAGCGCCCGTTGGAATTGCGCGGGCTCCAACCGTCGATGGTGATCGGCGCATCGACCACGGTGTCGTCCACCCGATAGCCCGATTCGAGCGCGGCGAGATAGACGAACAGCTTCCACGCCGAGCCCGGCTGTCGCTGGGCCACGGTGGCGCGGTTGAAGTTGCTGGTCACGTAATCCGTCCCGCCGACCAGCGCGCGGATCGCCCCGTCCCGGTCGAGCGCGACGAGCGCGCCTTGTGCCCCCGAGGGCGCGTTGGACTTGATCGCGGCGGTCGCCGTGTTCTGCATCCCGACATCGATCGTGGTCCACACCTCGATCGGTTCGAGCGTGTTGGGCAGCAGGATATCGAGCTGCGGCAGCGCCCAGTCGGTGAAATAGCGGACCGAATTCTGCCCCGTCTCCTGCTTCAGCTTCACCGCCGAGGGATCGACCGAGGCCTGTTCGGCGGTTATCCGGCCCTGCTCGCGCATCAGGCGCAGCACGACCTGCGCACGGCCCACGGCGGCATCGACATCGGCGGTCGGCGAATAGCGGCTCGGTGCCTTGACCAGCCCGGCGATGATTGCGGCCTCGGCCGTGTTCAGTTCGGTCGCGGGGTGGCTGAAGAACTTGCGGCTGGCACTGTCCACGCCATAGGCGCCGCCCCCGAAATAGACCTTGTTGAGATAGAGTTCGAGGATCTGCTCCTTGTCGAACTTGGCCTCCAGCGCCAGCGCGAGCACCGCCTCGCGCAGCTTGCGGTCCATCGTGCGGTTGGAGTTGAGGAAGATGTTGCGGGCCAGCTGCTGGGTGATGGTCGAGGTGCCCGCGACCCGCGAACGCGATCCGAAGATCGGTTCGAGCAGCGCGCCGCCGGTGCGCCAGATGTCGACCCCGAAGTGCGAATAGAACCGGCGATCCTCGACCGCGATCATCGCCTGCTTCATGACCTCGGGAATCTCTTCCTTGTCGAGCCATTCGCCATAGCTCGGCCCGAGCTCCACGATTTCGCTGCCGTCGGCGGCGCGCACGACGATGGTCTGCGCGGTCTGCGCGGCCTTGAGTTCCTCGTAGGAAGGCAGCGAGCGCGCGGCGAAAGCGATCGCGAGCAGCAGGAAGATCACCGCCAGCGCGGCGAAACCGGCGCTCCACATGATCGTCAGGCGCAGCCAGCGGGGCATTTTTTCCCACGTCTCCGCACCGGGGAACCGCTTTCCCCGGCCCGCGCGTGTGATCTTCTGTCCCGCCATCGAAAAGCTTAGTCCCAGCCTGCGGTGCGCCCGTCAGGCGCGACCTTGAATTTCGCCGCTATGCATAGGCCAAGCTCAATGGCGAATGAACGACATTTTTTTGCCTTAATTCGAGCGCGGGGTTTCCGGTCAGTTTCCGACCGGCGGGTCGCCCGCCGCCTCGAATTCGAGCGCAATCGAATTGATGCAGTAGCGCAGTCCCGTGGGCCTGGGCCCGTCGGGGAAGACGTGGCCGAGGTGCCCGCCGCACCTGGCGCACATCACCTCTGTACGGGTCATGCCGAGCGAGGTGTCCTGCTCGGTCTCGACCGCGTCGTCCTCGGCAGGTGCATAGAAGCTCGGCCAGCCGGAACCGCTGTCGTATTTCTCGCTGCTGCGGAAGACGAGGTTGCCGCAGCCCGCGCAGTGATACCCGCCCTCGTCCTTCAGCTTGTCGTAGGCGCCGCTGAAGGCGCGTTCGGTGCCCGCTTCGCGCAGCACATGGAACTGTTCGCGGCTCAGGCGGTCGCGCCATTGGTCTTCGGTCAGATCGAGCTTGTCGGACATTGGGGAAACTCCTTTTGCCAAGGATATGGCCCTTGGGAGCGGCTGTTAAACCTCAATCATCGAGCTGGGCGTAATGCGCGGGCGGCTGGATCACGTCCATCCGCTCGCTCAGCAACGGGCCGAAGCTCGGGCGGCTCTTGAACGCGGCGTACCAGTCGCGCGTGGGCTGGTGGTCCTTCCAGTCGATCCCGCCGAGATAGTCGGCGACCGAAAGCTGCGCGGCGGCGGCAATGTCCGCCAGGCTCAGCTGCGGCCCCGCGATCCATGCGCGGTGATCGAGCAGCCAGTCGAGATAGTCGAGATGCGCGTGGGCCAGCTTCATCGCCTCGCGGATGATCCGCGAATCGGGCGGCTGGCGCAGCACGAGCCGCTTCTGCATCCGCTCGTGCAGCAGCGGCATGGTGACGTCGCCGAACAGGTTCTCCTCGAACAGCGCGACCAGCCTGCGAATCTCCGCGCGGGCGAGCGCCGAGCCGTTGATCATCGGCGCGCGGTCGACCGTCTCCTCGAAATATTCGCAGATCGCGGTCGAATCGCTCAGCACGATGCCCTTCTCCGTCTCCTCCAGCACGGGCACGCGGCCCGCGTGGTTCATGTCGAAGAAGTCGTCGTCGGCCGCCCAGGGGTCGAGCCGCTGGAGCCCGAAGGGCACGCCCTTCTCGCGCATGAGGATGCGCACCTTGCGGCTGAACGGGCACAGGGGGAATTGGTGGAGGGTCCACATGCGAAGCGCAGATGGAGCAAACCCACCGGCAAATCCAGATGCTTGCGACGGGCCGGAAGACGAAGGGCCCTAGAGGCCGGACGCTTCGAGCAGCAGGAGGCAAGGCGGCATGATCTCGTCGAGCGAGCCTTCCTCGAGGATCCGGTTGGCCTCAACGCGCATCCGCAGCGCGATCGTCTCGCGCGTCAGCCCCGCATCGTCCATCAGCCGGGCGCCCGATTGCACGAAGAACTCGCGCCCACGCTCCCCCAGCGGGGGGTATGCGAGCGCGGCCTCATCGCCCTGCCGCTGCCGGTCCGCGATCAGCGCGAAGGCCGCCGAACAGCGCAGCGCGCCCTGCTGGTCGGCGGGCAGCGGCGATGGGGTCTGCACGGCCGCGCTAGCGGGCGGCGCAGCGTCCGTGGCGCCCGGCGCGGCCTGGAGTGCGATAAAAACGAGCGACAGGAGGTTGGCGATCATGGGTCTTGCCTATACGTGCAAGCCGAGCCTGTCGCCGTCCTTTCCGGGACGGTGGCCAGAAACAAGACGAAGTGTTGCACGAGAGGAGCTGCCCACATGACCGACCATTCCTCCCTTCACCTGCTGATCGGCGGCGAGAAGATTTCGGGCGGAGGACGCGACACGATCGACGTGATCGACCCCGCCACGGCCGAGGTACTGGGCACGCTGCCCAAGGCGACCACCGACGATCTCGATACCGCGCTCGCCAATGCCGAAAAGGGCTTTCAGGCCTGGCGCAGGGAAAGCGCGGACAAGCGCGCTGCCGTGCTCAACAAGGCCGCATCGCTGTTGCGCGAACGCGCGAAGGACATCGGAGCGCTGCTGACGAAGGAACAGGGCAAGCCGATCCGCGAGGCGGTGGGCGAAGTGATCTACAGCGCGATGCTGCTGGAATTCTACGCGGGCGAGGCCAAGCGCACCTATGGCCGCATGCTGGTGCGCCCCGAAGGCCAGAGCGCGCGCGTGGTCTATGTGCCGGTCGGCCCGATCGCCGGCTTCGCCGCGTGGAACTTCCCCGCGATCAATGTCGTGCGCAAGGTCGGCGGAGCGATTGCGGCGGGCTGCTCGGTGATTGTGAAACCCTCCGAGGAAACTCCGGCCGCAGGCATCGCGCTGGTTCAGGCGCTGCTCGACGGCGGCGTGCCGGGCGATGTCTGCCAGGTCGTGTTCGGCGTGCCCGACGAGGTCAGCCGCCACCTGCTCGCCAGCCCCATCATCCGCAAGGTCACCTTCACCGGGTCGACCGCGGTCGGCAAGCATCTCGTCAAGCTGGCGGCCGAAGACCTGAAGGTCACCACCATGGAGCTGGGTGGCCACGCGCCGGTGATGGTATTCAAGGACAGCGACGTCGACACGGTGCTCGATACGATGGTCGGCGCGGCCTACCGCAATGCCGGGCAGGTCTGCGTCAGCCCGACCCGCTTTCTGGTCGAGGAAGACCTGTTCCCCGCCTTCCGCGACGGCTTTGTCGAGCGGGCGAAGGCAATCGCGGTCGGCAACGGGTTCGACGACGCCACGCGGATGGGCCCGATGGCGAATGCGCGCGGCCCCGAAGGCCTCGCCAAGAAGATCGCCGATGCGAAGGACAAGGGCGCGAAGCTCGACACCGGGGGCGAGCGGATCGGCAACCAGGGCTTCTTCTTCGAGCCGACCGTGCTTTCCGAAGTGCCGACCAATGCCGAGATCATGAACGAGGAGCCCTTCGGCCCCATCGCGCTGATCAACCCGATGGCGAATGCGGATGCCATCGTGGAGGAGGCCAACCGCCTGCCCTATGGTCTGGCGGCCTATGCCTGGACCAACGACCCCAAGCTGCGCAGCCGCCTTGCCGCCGATGTCGAGGCCGGGATGCTCGCGATCAACGGCGCCAATGTCAGCGCGCCCGATGCGCCCTTCGGCGGCGTGAAATGGTCGGGCTTCGGGCGCGAGGACGGGGCCGAAGGCGTCATGCACTGCATGGTCGCAAAAACCATCCACGAAGGCTGATGGAACGGGGCGGAGGGGCACGGCCCTTCCGCCCGCTCTCTCAGCGGGCCACCCGCGAGGGATCGATCCAGCGGCGGCGCTCGATCGTGCTGCCCGGCAGGTCGACCACCATCAGCTCGTCCCGGTCGGGATAGCCGAGGAGGATCGAGAGGCGCGCCTCGTCCAGCATTTCGACGTGATGGATCGCGACATAGCCGCGCGCGACCAGCGAAGAACGAAAATCGTCGAACGAACCGATCAGCAGCCGGCGCGCGCCCGGCCCGCCTTCGCGTAGTTCGGCATCGAGCATGAAATGCGTCGGAGCGACCGGACCGATACCGTCATCGTCGTCCGAGGGCGCGCTGCCCTCGACCGGCCCGGAGACCGGCCAGATGATCCGGTGATCGCGCACCCGGTTGCGCTCGTTCGGGAGAAGCGAAACGCTCGCCCCGGTTTCCTTGTCGAGGATGACGATATTGGCGACCCTCGCCCCGGCGTAGCCCGAAGACGAATCGAGCGCGCCGCGCCGCTCGTCGCTCCAGCCGACCCGCGCGAGCAGCCAGTCGGTGCCCGCGATTGGCGCGGTGTCGATGATCCGGCCCGAAGGCGATGCCTGCATCGCATCGACATCCCCGAACTCCGGCTCATCCCTGTCGGCGGATGGAAGCAGCGGTTCGCACGCGGCAAGCGTGGCCCCGATTAGCAGCAGCGGCACAATCCTCATCGACGCACTCCCCCTTCGCAGGGGATGGTTAATGCCACGATTTGCGCCCGCGGCCTATCGCGGATTGTTACCGACCGACCAGGAACAGCGCGAACTCGGCGCGCAGGTTCGCGCCGCGCTCGCGAATGGCGTGGCCCTTGGCGAAGTACCACCCGCGCTCGATCCGTGCGCCGCGCTCGGCGACCAGCGCGCGGAAATCGGACACGGCGAGATTGCGGATATTGCCGGTCGCATGCCACGCCTCGGGCAGCGCGGGCGTCACCGGCATCCGCCCGCCCAGCCCCAGCGCGATCCGCATCCGCCAATGCGCGAAGTTCGGGAAGCTGACGAAGGCGGATCGGCCCACGCGCAGCAGTTCGTCGAGCACCTCGGCGGGCCGGTCGACCATCTGGATCGTCTGGCCGAGGATCGCATAGTCGAACGCATCGTCGGGGTAGTGGACCAGGTCCGCCTCGGCATCGCCCTGCACCACCGAAAGCCCGCGGGCGACGCAGGTGGCGACCCGCTCCGGGTCGATCTCGAGCCCGCGCGCGTCGACCTTCTTGTGCTCGGCAAGCGCAGCCAGCAGCGTGCCCTCGCCGCAGCCGATATCAAGCACCCGCGCGCCTTCGGGGATGGTCGCGGCGATGGCTGCGAGATCGGGGCGCAGGTCTGCCAGCGCGGGTGTCCGGGGTGCGCTCATGAAAGGAACCCCCGCACCACATCGTCGAGCCCCGGCGTTTCCAGCAAGAAGCCGTCGTGCCCATAGGGCGAGGACAGCTCGACGAAGCTGACCGGCGCACCCGCCGCGTTCAGCGCGCGGACGAGCAGCTGGCTCTCGGGCGTGGGATAGAGCCAGTCGGTATCGAAGCTGACGATGCAGAAACGCGCGGTGCTACCCGCGAAAGCATCGGCAAGCCGCCCGCCATGCTCTTCGGCAAGGTCGAAATAGTCCATCGCGCGGGTGATGTAGAGGTAGGAATTGGCATCGAACCGGCGGGTGAAGCCGCTGCCCTGATAGCGCAGGTAGGATTCGACCTGGAAATCGGCATCGAAGCCGAAGGACTTTGTTTCGCGATCTTGCAGCTGTCGGCCGAACTTCTCGGTCAGCCCCTTTTCGGACAGGTAGGTGATGTGCGCCGCCATCCGCGCGACCGCGAGGCCTGCATCGGGCTGCGCCCCGCCGTAATATTCGCCGCCGTTCCAGTTGGCATCGGCCATGATCGCCTGCCGCCCGACCTCGTGGAAGGCGATGTTCTGGGCGGACTGGCGCGCCGCGCTCGCCAGCACCAGTACGCGCTCCGCACGATCCGGATAGTCCGACGCGAAGGCGAGCGCCTGCATCCCGCCCATCGACCCGCCGACGAGCGCGTGGACCCGGTCTATCCCCTTGGCGTCGAGCATGCGGGCGATGGCGCGGACCATGTCGTGAATGGTCACCACCGGGAAACGCTGGCCATAGGGATCGCCATCGGCGCTCTCGCTCGCCGGGCCGGTCGATCCCATGCACCCGCCGATCACGTTGGCGCAGATAACGCAGAAGCGATTCGTGTCGATCGGCTTGCCCGGGCCGCCCATCCGGTCCCACCAGCCGGGCTTGCCGGTGCCGGGATGCGGGCTCGCGACATACTGGTCGCCGGTCAGCGCATGGAAGATCAGCACCACGTTGCCGCCATCCTCGGCGCGCGTCCCATACTCCTGAAAAGCGATGGTGACGGGCGACAGTTCGGCCCCGCTGTCCAGCGGCAGGGGATCGGGCAGGGTCAGGGCAAGATCGGGATCGGGCATTTTCGAGCAAAGCCCTTACCGCGCCTTCGTCCGCTTGTGAAAGCGCCGATTTTGCGCAACAGCGCGATCCGTCATGACCGATAGCGCCCCCCGCCCCAAGCCCTACATCCTCGATATCGCAGCCTACGTCCCCGGCGCCGCCAAGGGCGCGGACGGACGCGCGCTGGTGAAACTCTCCGCCAACGAGAACCCGCTGGGGTGTAGCGATGCGGCGCGCGAAGCCTTTGCGCAGGCGCGCGATCTGGCGCGCTATCCCGACCCCGACAGCACCGCATTGCGGGCCGCGCTAGGCGAGATGCACGGGATCGATCCCGCGCGGATCGTATGCGGCACGGGGTCGGACGAGCTGCTCAACCTCGCGGCGCAGGCTTTTGCAGGAGCGGGCGACGAGGTGCTAATGCCCCGCTACTCCTTCGCGGTCTATCCTATCGCCACGCGGCGCGTGGGCGCGACCCCGGTCGAGGCCGAGACGAAGGATTATGCCGCCGATGTCGATGCGCTGCTGGGGGCAGTGACCAAGCGGACCCGGGTGGTGTTCATCGCCAATCCCAACAACCCGACCGGCACCTACCTTCCGCATGCGGAGATCGCGCGGCTGCACGCGGGGCTTCGGGGAGATGTGCTGCTGGTGCTCGACCAGGCCTATGCCGAATATCTGCCCGACGAAGGCGTGCCGGGCCTCGCGCTGGCAGGCGAGGCGGACAACGTGCTCGTCACGCGAACTTTCTCGAAGATCTATGGCCTCGCATCGGGCCGCGTGGGCTGGGCGACCGGCGCGCCGCACCTGGTCGATGCGCTCAACCGGATTCGCGGGCCGTTCAATGTCGTGGGCGCTGCGCAGGCGGGGGCGGTGGCTGCGCTGGGCGATCAGGACTTCGTCCGACGCTCGCGCGAGGAGAACGCTCGCGTGCGCGCAAGTTTCGTCGAGCGGCTCGAAGCCCTGGGCAACCGGGGCGTCGCCTGCGTGCCGAGCGAAGCCAATTTCGTCCTTGTCACCTTCCCCGACCAGCCGACCGCCGAGCGGGTCCGCGATGCCATCGCGGCGGCGGGCTATGCCGTGCGCCACCTGCCGGGTCAGGGGCTGGGCCACGCTCTGCGGATCACCATCGGCAGTGCGGACGACATGACGAAGGTAGGCGATGCGATAGAGGCGGCACTGGATTAGCTTGTCGGCGGCCCGCCCGACGCAGGCTCAATTCAGCGCGTTGATCGCCTCGCGCACGCGCGCTTCCACCTCGCCGCGATCGAGCCCCGGCGGGATCGCCGGGCCGAAGCGGTAGGTGATCTGGCCGGGCCGCTTGACGAACCCGCGATAGAGCGGCCCGCTGTTCACCGCGACGGGCACGACCGGCACGCCGAGCAGCTTGTAAAGCCCCGCAAAACCGGAAACGATCGCGCCCTCCTGCCCGTGCGGCGTGCGCGTGCCCTCGGGAAAGATCAGGAAAGGCTTTCCCTTGGCCTTCGCCTCCTTCGCCGCGCGCATCAGATTGCGCAGCGCCTTCGCCCCCTCGTCGCGCGCGACAGGGATGATGCCGTACTTGCCCGCGGCTTTTCCCCAGAGCGGAATCGCGAGCAGTTCCTGCTTGGCGAAGATCACCGGCTCGCCGAAAACGCAGGGCGCGTCGATCGCCTCGAAGAAGCTCTCGTGCCGCATGGCGTAGAGCGCGGGGCCGTCGATCGGCGCGCCTTCCTGGATGATGCGGATGCGCAGGATATGGCGAACGCACCAGCGGTGCATCGCACTCCACCCACGCGCTGCCGCCCTTATGCCGCGCGTTCCGCCCAGCAGGGCGGGCACCAGCAGGACCAGCGTGCCGAGATAGAATACGCCACAAAAGGCGAGGCTGCGAAGCGCGCTCATGTCAGGCGGACCGGCTCAGGTGAACAGCGGGCCGACGCTGCGGCTCACCAGCCACTTGTGATATTCGACGAAGAGCATCCACAGGCTCGGCTCGCTGCGCACCGCGTCCTTGACCAGCTTCACGTCGTCCGGAAGCTCGCGGCGCAATTCGGCCGAGGCCCGGCGCATGTGCCAGTCGCTCGTGACGAGACGCAGGCTCTTGATCCCGTTCGCTTGCGCCCACTGCGCCGTCTCCTGCGCGTTGCCGCGCGTATCGGTCGCCGCGAAGCCGAGCGTGACGCAGCATTCCATGATCTCGTCGGACACCTCGAATTCGGCAGCGAACTCGCCCGGCTTCACCTCGGGGTCCACGCCGGTGACCAGCAGGGTGTCGGCGCTGTCGGTCTGGACCACTTCGAGGCCGCGCGCGATGCGACCGGGGCCGCCGGTCGGCACGATCACCGCGTCGGTCCGCTCCATCGGCGCAGGGCCGGGCAGCCATCCGGCGAACCAGATGAACCCGAGCAGCCACAAGAGCAGGGCGAGAAGGCCTATTCGCCAGATCACAACATCTTCCTTACCGCGGCAAGAACCGTGAAGCGCGCGGTCGCCACCGCGAGCACCACGCCTAGAATGGGGATCAGCGCGATCACTATCCAGTCCAGCCAGTCGAGCCCGCCGCTGGCGATCATCCCGCTGTCGAGCGCGGCGAACTGGTAACCGAGGCCGAGCACGGCGGCGAGCCCGAGCAGCAGGCCCACGATCCCGCCGATGATCGAATCGCGCAGGATCGCCCGCTGGAACAGCTGCGCGATCTGCCCGTCGGTGCCGCCGAGCAGGTGCACGATCGCGATCGTCTCGCGGTTGTTGCCGAGTGCGCTGCGCGCCGCGAGGAACACCGCCGCCGCGCTCGTCACCGCCAGCAGCAGGACCAGCGCGAGCGCAACATATTGCAGCGAAGTGAGCGCGTTGAACACGGGGCGCAGCCACGAGGACTGCGCATCGACCCGTGCATCGGGCGCCACTTCGGCGAGCTGTTGCCGCAGATTCTCTATCGCGGCTTCGTCGGCGCGGCCGCCCAGCCGCACGTCGATCAGCGCAGGCACCGGCACGGTTTCGGCATCGCCCGATGCGCCCAGCCAGGGCTCGAGCAGCGCGTCGAGTTCTTCCTGCGGGATCTGTCGGCTTTCCTCCACCATCGGCAGCGATTGCAGCAGCTCCTGCGCCGCCTCCGCCTGCCGTGCGCGGGTTGCCGGATCGGCTTCGAGGATCTGCACGGTCGCCCCGCCCGAGAGTTCCGAGCGCGCATCGCCCGCAAGGTTGCCGAGCGACAGCCCTGCGCCCGCCGCCAGCACGGTCAGCGCGATCATGATCGCGAGCACCCACGGCATCGGCCCGGCCAGCCGTGCCTGCGGGATCAATG
>PAVA01000041.1 GCA_002712945.1 Citromicrobium sp. | reverse complement strand
CTGCTCGGGTCTGTTGCGCCGCCAGCTTGCGCCAGGCCTTGTCCCTGGCCTGCTTTTCGGTCGAGGCCTTGACCCGGAGGTGGAATGGCTCGGTGCTGCCTTGCGGCGTCTCCCATGTGCCGGTTACGTCGTACGTCTCCCGCCTAGCCATCGCTGCCGCCCGCCCCCTGCGGCTCGTTGGCGCCAACGATCACGGCCTCGACGAGGGCCTCAAAGGCCGCGCTGAACTCCGGCCCTGCCTGGGCCGCATCGCCATTGCTGAGCGCCGTTTTCAGCGCCGCGGGGTAAAGCTCCGCAGCGGCGAGTCGCAATGCGTAGCGCAGCTCGTTCCTGCCCGCCTCGGTGTCGCTCTCGCTGTCGGGATGCGCGAGTTGTTCGATGGCGGCCTCGACATGGCTGTGGGCCAGCGCGATACCGTCGATCACGAGCATCTTCAGGTCCGCTGTTTCCGTGCGCTGGAGTAGCGGTGCCATCATCCCGGCGGCCAGATGGACGTCAAAGGCGACCTCCAGGCTGCCGAGCAGCATCTCGCTATTCACGAGTGTTTCCCCGCATACCCCGGTACTGAGCAGCGCGTCGACGATGACGTGGGGCGTGTCCTCATCCAGCTCTCGCTGGTTTTCCGCCGCCTCGATCGCCACCGCATTGACGAGCGCGTTGATAGAGGCGGCTTCCACGGGATCTGGATCGATGCCACGCTCCGCTATGCGAGCGTAGACACTAATGCGTAGCTCCCGTGCGTTCCGCAGGGCATGCTCGACATCCGCTCGAAGGGCGCGGCGCCCTGTGGCAATGGAGTGGGCGAAGAAGGCGCCAAGCGTCTGTACGCCGTTGGCTAGACCTCCGCCGGGACGCTCCTCGCGCCCGCGGGTATACCGCCGGATGACCTGTTGGGCACTGCTCACTGCGCTGGCTCCGCCATCTGTTTTGCCGCCTGGGCCACCAGTGGCGCCAGATCACGGCGGTTGAGGGTCGACAGGGCATCGCTGGATGGCGCCCCTGCCGGGGTGTAGAGGGTTTCGACCCGGAGACGTTTCCGCCCAGGGGAGAGCAGCGCCGAGACTGTCATCGCCTGGTCGATTGCCGCCAGATGCATCACTACCAGAAGCGGCGCGTACTGGACTGCTTGTGCGGAGCCCAGCACGGAGCGCTTCTGCAGCAGGCCGTTCGTATCCTCAATCGTGCAGATTCCTTCACCGGGCTCGAGCAGTCCAAGGGCGCCAAGCTGGGCGTTGACGTATTCGCTGACGATGGGCAGCAGGCCATTCGGGCACGCGACATGGTGCGCGTCGGTGGGTTCGTCTCGGTAGGTGATTTCTTCTGGGCCGGCGTCTGCTAGCTGGCTGCGAATACTCCGAGCGACCAGGGACAGCAGATGGGCGCTACCGGGTGCCTCGAGATACGGGCACTGCACGCACGCGGTTTGCCGCGGTGAGCCGGCGGCTTCGATGCGAAGATCCGCGCCGCACACGGGGCACTTGTCGAGCCCCGGGTAGATCACGACGCGGCGACGCTGTTTGGCACTGGCTTCTGACATACGTCGAAGTTGTACGCGGGACAGCCCGACCGCAAGCGGAATCTCCGCTTTTTCAGCTTTTTCTCCCTAAATTGCCAGCGATCGCTGCGGGGGCTCCACCTCCTGTTCGGGCGCGGGCTCGGGCGTGGGCTCTGGCACCGTCGCCTCCTGTTCGGGCGCGCCGGGTGCGCCGCGGCGCACGAAGTCCTGCGCCGCCGCCGCATCCTGAAAGCTCGCCACGGCGCCGCCGGCGTGATTGCACAGACTGATCTGCCCCTGCTCCAGGCGGATGGTGTAGCCCGCGTCGGGGGCCGTGTCGATCGCCTGCTGCACGGGATGAAGGCGCGCGGTCAGTGTCTCGCAGAGGAGAAGTGCCCAGGCCGCCTCGCGGTAGCGGCCGCTCATCACGGCCTCCTCGGCAACGGCCCGCTGAGCCTCGAGGAGGTCACCCGGGGTGCCACTGAACTCTCGCAACCTGTCGTCCAGCCGCTGTTCGCACTCGCGGTCCGAGATGACGACCAGGTCGCCAGCGGGCACATCGAGCCGCCCCTCACCTCTCCGGACCTGCACCGGCCGTCCGCCTTCGCTGAGATCCGTGGCGGTGAGCCCGACCTCCTCATCGGCGACGCCCTGATGGAGCTCCGCGCGGTCTGCACCGGGGATCACCCAGCAGACGCGCTGTCCGGCGTCGATGGTTTCGAGCACCTCGACGTCCTCGTTGCTCGCAAGCATCTCAAGCGCTGCGTCCAGCGATTGCTCCCCAGGATCGGTGTCACTGACGGCGCCGACCGGCGTCCAGGCGAGGCTGTCGCCCTCCCAGCGCCACTCGAGATCCTGGTCTGCCGGAAGGGCGGCAATGCACCCCCGCACCTTCTCGGGATCGTCTGCGACAGCGGCCAGCGCCGCGTACGCCGTCGCCCTGACCGGGAGGCGCTCGGCGGCGGTTGCTGCAGCGAGTTCCCGGGCCGTCTCGTAGGGCGCAAGGAGCCCCTTCAGCGTCCCGGCCTCTGCGATCACTTGCCGAGGGGCGCTCAGGGGTACCGCGACCGGGGCCGCCGGGGTGCCGGGCTCGCCGGCCAGGCCGTAGCTCTCCGCCAGGCGCTCCGTGATTTCCCAGTTGCGACGGGCGCAGTAGGCTGCGGAGTGCTCAATCGTTTCCTCCGCCCAGGCGACGAGCGCCGCTGCCTGCTCGGCCTCCGAGCCGGCGTCGATCTGAAGGCTCTTGCAGAGCCCGCTGAGTTCCTCGGCAAGGTGGCTTTCCACTACGTCGCCCACGTTCTGTCCGGCGAACGCTTCCGAGGCATTCCAGCGCAGTGCGTACTCCTCAAGGAGGTCGGCCCGGTCCTGTTCCGGATCGCCGTTCACATAGCGCACGAGGTCCTGGAGTTCTTCGAGCGGCAGTTCGCCGAGCGCCTCCAGCCCCGCCTGGTCCACTGGCTGTATGCGGAAGTGGCTGCCTGGTGCGCGGCGTGCTGCATCCGTCGCCCGGAACGCCTCTTCGCTCATTCCGAAGAGCGGCGCGCCGTTCTGGTCGAAAAGCCGCCGCTGGTGTTCCCGCGTCAGCGCCTCGCTCGTTGCCAGGGCGTTCCGGGAGGTGTCGATGTGGAGTGCCTGCTCGCTGACTTCGCACACGCGCCCCAGGAGCGGCTTCCCGGCGACCTCGGCGTATACCAGCATTCCCTTGCGGGGCATCGCCACCTCGGGACTGTCGGCGGTCGGCAGGGGGTCGACCAGTTCAGGGTAGTCCTGTTCTGCTACACGTCGAGCGGCCTCCGACCCGTCTTCCAGCCGGCGTTCCACCAGGTAGCGGTGGGCCGACTGGAAGTCTTGTGCCGGATCGCCTGCCTCCTGGGGTACCCGGGCAAGCTCTTCCTCAATCGCGGCCCGCTCCTCGGTCGGGAGTTCACCGGCAACGAAGGCGCGGTACCGCTCCGAGGCGACTGCGAGCGTGTCCGCGAAGAGGGGAGTGAACGGGCGCTTGGGGCGATCCCCCTGGGCGGGCGTCGCTGCCGCCTCCTCGCAGCGGGTGAGGAATGCATCGAGGCCTTCGCGGTCAACGTCGCTGGCAAGGCCGATCATCTCGGCGGTTGCATATCGCGCCTGAAGGACGGCGACGGACTCCAGTGCGCGCTCAAGGCGTGCTGCAGGATCCTTGTCGTCATGGCGCAGCAGCACGTCTTCGAGCGCCGGGAGCTGTTCTGCCTCTTCCAGAAGGGACACCGCATCGTCACTGGGAATGCTCGCTGCGCGGCCCAGGAGTTGGCGCGCCGCGACGACCAGGGGGTTGCTGGCGGCAAGATCCGCAGCGTGGTCCCTTATAAGCCGGTCGCTGTCTGCGGGATCGCCGAGGGTGACGGCATCGGCGGCGAGCGCTGCGCCGAGGCTGGGGCGCCGGCGCGTGCTCTGCAGTTCACCGTGGCTGTAGCTGGACACGGTGACACCGCCGGCGGGGGCCGGCAGGACCACGGTGATTTCCCCGGTTGTCGGGCTGTGGAAGGTGAGGCTCCCGCGGGACGCCATGAGCCATTCCGCATCGGCCTCGAGCAGGGCCGCGCTTGCCGCTGCGTTGATCGGGTACAGGCCATGGCGAGCCTGGAGGTCGGCGGACAGGGCGAGGGGGACCGCCAGCACCTTGCGGCCCCGTCGGCCATGGTAGGTGATGTGTGCGGGTAGTTCGTCGTCCGCCAGCTTGATGGGTGCCAGCGCCCCGTACTCGTACTTGAGCTGGGCGCCGAGATCGGCCTCTCCGGTGGAGCGATCCTTGAACGGGCGGAGGTCCGCCGATTCTCGTGCGCCGGCAACGGTCAGCGGTTGCGCGCGGTCGTCGCCCACCTGCTCGCCGACCGATCGGGCGATGGCGACGCGTCGCAGGCCGTCACGAAGCGCCTCGAGGCGCCGCTGGTCTTCGCTGCGCCCGCGGATCTCGCGCAGCAGCTCACGGTGTCGCTCGTCGCTGCTGCAGATGCGCTCCACGTCGGCGCGTTGCTGGCGCGTGAGCGTATTTCCCTGGGCCTCCCTGGCGAGACAGGCGCAGAGGAAGGCACCCTGCACCCGCCGGAGGTCGGACAGGTGTCGAACTCGCTCGATGTTCCGCCGCAGGCGCGCGGCCAGGGCGTCCGGGGTCCCGCCGGCGGGCAGGCCCAGCCGCTCAAGGGCGGATGCCATGCTCTCGCGATCGAGGGTTGCGACCTCGCTCTCATCGAGCGCGAGCAACTCCTCCCGAAGCCGGTGCTGCTCGACAATCTCCCGGGCGGCTGCCAGGCAGGCCTCTGGATCTCGCTCGAGGTCCTGTGCGGGCGCGACCTGGATGCCGTGGATATCGGCGAGCAGTTGGAGGGCCGGTGTCTCGTAGCGCGCCGCCAGGGTTTCGGGTTCGACCGAGGCCAGATCCTCGGCGAGGATTGGGTGGAAGATCAGCGCGGCGTCATCGCTCGCGGCGAAGGCCTCGAAGTCGTGCTCTGTGCTCCGCGAGGCGGTGTCGACATCGGCGATGGCCGCAAGGGCTGCGAACTGCACCTGCAGCGGCGCCTCCTGCTCCACGGCCGCCGGAACGAAACCACCCTGGCGCGCAAGGTCGAGGTCATCGGACCGGCGGTGATGGATCTCGCGGAAGCGGGCTTCATAAAGATCGCGGAGCTGGCTGTATCCCAGCCCGCGCAGATCGTCGATGGCGGACGCGCGCTGAAGCTCGCCGGTTTCCGGATTCCGGTAGGGGTTCTCCTCGGCCGCGGCGCCCCCGGCCTGCCAGAGGTCGGCGTAGAACTCGGAGTAGCTTTCGCAGGCGTCCACGTAGCGCTCCACGAGGGCCATGAGGGCATCGAGGCGTTGCGGGGTGCCGGTGGCGCGAGCGGGCCCCGGGAGGCCCTGTCCGGTGATGCCAGTGGGCTCGGTCACGCCCATGGCCGCCTTGTAGGCCTCGGGGTTTTCCGTCCGCAGCCAGTTCTCATACAGGCCGCGCATGAGCTCGATTCGTGTTTCGGGCAGCTTGAGCCCCGGCTGGGCGCGCAGCGCATCCAGAACCTTGTCCGGCGCCGTTCCCGCCTTGAGGTGATCGCGGAAGAGTCGGGCGATGGCTTTTTCCTGGCTGCGCTCCGCCTGCGACTCCGTGGGCGCGCGTGCCGGGCCGGCTTTCAGTCCGCCGGTGATCTCGGTGTAGCGGCCGCGCGCCGCGTCCTGGTCCACCCACAGGCTGTCGGTTTCCAGGGCAACCTCGCCCTGCTCTCCGCGCACGGCGTTGGTGACCGCGAACAGGGGCGTCTCGCCGGGCTCACTGATCTTCACCAGCAGGACGTCACGGAAGCCCGCCTGGTATCGCTCAACGACATCGGCATCCGCCGCGAGTCGCTCCGACAGATCGCGTGCCGTGGCAAGGTTGCGGTGCAGCGCCACGCCGTAGAGTTGTTCGGCGCTCTCGCGGTGGTAGATGAAACACTGGAGATCGGTCAGGGCCCCACCGCGGACACTGTGATCCAGACGGACCTCGTACAGGGCGGCATCGCCATGGCGGAAGGCCATCAGGCGTGCGGACTTCTCGTCCCGTGTTTCTTCCAGGATGTCCTCGCAGACTGCGGGTTCCGTCGCTGCGGGGCCGGCGTCTTCCTCCACCCCTGCAGCGGCTTCGTCCGCCACCGGCGCATCGGGCTCCGGCTCGTCGAAGAGCGACAGCGAGGCCGGCATGTCGTTGCGCGAGGCTTCTTCCATTGCCTCGAACATGGCGACGAGCGATCCCGCATCCTTGTCTTCATGGTCACGGTACGGCGTGTGCAGCGCAAGATCGCGCTTCAGGGCCTCGTTACTCGACCAGTCCTCCGTCCCATACGGATTGCGCGGGGCATCCGCTGGGAGCGGCCCGTAATAGTCAGGGTCGCGCCAGAACTTGTAGAACGTCTTGAAGGTCCGCCCGCGCTCTCCAGACGGGTCCCGGAGAAAAAAATCGATGTGCTCCCTGAGCTGCTGAATGCGCTGCTCGCTGACCTTGTCGTAGAGCAGGTCGTACAGCTGGCCAATGCTGTGAATTCGCGTGATCGCCGGGTAACGGCGACTGGCGCTGGCGTAGCGGAAGTCCTGCTGCAGTTGCGGCGCCAGCTCCCCGGGGCGCATCGGGTCCCGGTAGGGGCTGTCGGCACCGAGCACGAGGTGCTCGAAGATCTCGTCCTCGGTCATCCGCTGCTGGATGCCGAAGGCGATGAGCTGGGCGAGCTTGTCGAGACGCCGCTCCGCGTTGTCGTCGATCCGGATGTGGTCGTCGATCGCCTTGCCGTCCCGCAGGGTCGCCGCGATCGCGGCGGCGTCGGGGTCGACGATGCGCTCCAGCTCCTGCTGGCGCACCAGGTGCAGTGCGGTAAGTCGGTAGTTTTCGCTGACCTCCCGGACCGTCAGCGCTTGATCCGTCGCCATGGAGAGCGGGGCGCGCCAGAGTGCGATGCGCACGCCGCCGCGGCGGGCAGCCTCAACCTCCGCAGCTGCTGCCGAGCTCGTGCTTCCGTCGGCGCGCAGGATGGCGGTGGGCGCGGACTCCGGGAACCAGAGACCCTCCCTGACCTGGTCCTCCATCCGGTAGACTAGGGCCTTGACCTCCTCTTCCTTGGCGGGGGTGCCTTCCGGGGTGGCGACCTCGGCGGGGTCGATGGCGGACAATACCTGCACGACCTCTGTTCCGCTCGCCTGCTGCACCCGCGCGCGGCCCAGCAGGGCCCGCGTCCCCGTTTGCCGGGCGCGCAGCTCCGCTCGGTCATCGGCGCCGCTCACGAGCAGACGCGTGTCCTCCAGATGGAGCCCGAACCGGCGCCCGGTCTGCTCCAGGGCCTCGGCAAGCGCGCCGTCTGGCGCATCATCCGCGCCGGCCTCGAGGTCACGAAGAATCGTGATGTGACGGCCGAGCGTGTGCAGGCGGTCCACCGCCGCTTCGCCAAGCGCCTCGCTGGCCTTGGGCCGGTCGGCCAGCTGACGGATCAGCCGCAGGGCCCCGTCCATCGCCGCCTGGTGCCGCGCGGCGGGGTCGCTGATTGCCTCGTTGAGGTTGCTGGTTGCAGCGGCATAGGCCGCAGCGAACGCGTAGTCGTCCTGGCGAACAACACCGGCCTCGGGGACGAAGTTCAGCCAGCTGTTGGCGCGAAACAGTGCGTCGGTCGTGACGTTGAAAGCCCGCGCAGCGGCGACGACCTCCGGCGCGTTCTGGGGGGGCTCGATATCGGTTGCCAGCGCCTGCCCGTCGCCGGCGTCCGGGCGCAGCAACGGCAGAAGGGCCTGCTCTATGTAGGGCAGATGCTCCGGGGTCTCGATGCGGAAACCGCCCACACCGCTGACGTAGGGGGCATCGACGAAGCGCAGCGCACGCTGGACCTTGCGACGGAGGTCGCTGTCGGAAAAGTCGCCCATGATGAAGCGATGGCTGGCCGCGGAGCCGATGTACAGTGGCGCCGCGCCGGTGTAGCGGTGCAGGTAGCATCGCGCCCGGTTCATCAGCGGCGCCGGCAGCACCCACGCGTTCAGGGTGGCGTTGAAGGGGAGGCGCCTGTTCTGCAGGCGGTCCAGGGTCTGTTCAATGTCCGCCACGACTGCGGCGTCTTCACCGCGATAGCGAACGGCCGTGTACTTCTTGCCGGTCGCGCCAGTTTCCACGGCGACAGTGACCGGGTGCCCCGCGTCGGGCGCCGCCTCCGGCTCCAAGGTGCTCGCCGGCGAGCGTTCCTCCTCTTCCGGCTCAGCTGCCGCTTCGGGCGTGGCCTGTGCCGGGCGCGCATCGGCGGCCATGGCTTCGACACGCAGCTCGGTCAGTAGGCGACTTACCGTGGGTCGCGTCTCGCCCAGGGTCTCGTTGAGGGCCTGGACGCCATAGGCATCGATGGCCGAGCGAAGAATCGGGCGAAGCACCGCCTCTTCCGCCGGGGCATCCTCTGCCTGGGTCAGCTCAGCCACCCGGTCATCGAGCCAGGTGCCGATGTGGCGCAGCCCGACGACGCGCACCGCGAGGGTCGCATGATCGAGCGCCGAGGCCGGGGCAGGGCGCGGGCGTGCAAGCTGGTCGCGCACCGTGTCGGCCCCCGCCAGTTGATGGAGGTCGTTGATGTCGGTGGGGCGGTCCCCGCGGGGCAGCCCCTTGAAGTCCGGCACAACGTAGTCGACCTGGTGCGTAAAAGCGGCATTCAGTGCGGCAAAAACCCCCGGATTACCCTTGCCCGGATCGTAGCCGTCGTTGTCAGCCACGATCACCAGGCGACTGCTCGGCAGCTGTTCGCGCAGGCGCCGGGCTACATGCGCCAGGTTCGCGGTTCCCGTAGCGCCCACCGCCGGTCGGCCCGTGGTCAACCAGATGGTGGCGATATCGGCCACGCCTTCACCGATGAAGACCTGGCTGCCGTTCTCCAGCTCGCCGCACTGAAGGTGCGCGCCGGTCGGCTCGCCGCTTTCGTCCTCGAACTGGGACCCGAAGATGGTCTTCTTGTTGATGCTGCGCCCGTCGTCCTCTGTCCAGGGCGTATCGAAGATCTGCTGGGCGCCGAGCCAGTTGCCGTGGCCGTCCGTGAGCGGCGCGATCAGGTACGGCCCGCGCTGCTCGTCGCTGCCCACGCGGAGATCGAAGACCGGCCGCCCGTCTCCCCGCGTTTTGCCCGCAATGGCCGTGATCCCCTTCTTGACCAGGTACGGGGCGTCGCCCTCGGCCGCGGGGAGGCGGGTGTAGCGGTCGTGCCAGCGCAGCAGGCTCTGCCTTTTGTCCGCAAGCTCCTTGGCGCGCTCCTTCGCGGCCTCCTCGGCGCGGGCGGCCAGGCGCGCCTCACGCTCGGCTGCGGCACGGGCGGCGACGTCTTCATCGTGCGGCAGGCCTCGCTGCTGCTGGTAGTCCGCGTGACACTGCTCGTATGGGTCGAACTCGAACTTTTGCCCGCGGAAGCTGTGTGCGTTGAGGAACGTGACACGGACCCAGATCATCCGCTGCCCCTGCTCGTCCCGCTTCTCGTGCCAGTAGGGGAACATGACGACGGAACCCGCGTCCTTCCGGCTGATGGGGCGACACTTGATCTTCGGCGCCCCGGCGCGCGGGCCTGCGAAGTCCAGCTTGGCAAGGGCGTCGGCCCCGTCGATGCCCGCCGCTTCCGCTTCGGCCATGAATTCCGACGCGTAGCGGTCGACTACCGAACGTGGATTGCCGCCGAACTCGCGCTCCATCCAGCCGTAGAAGCTGAGCCGGGGCGGGGGCGCTGGGCGGCTCGCCTCGCCTCCCGCAGGCTGCTCGGGCGCCATGGGCGCTCTCTCCGGTGCCGCCTGCGGTGCCGGTGCCGGCTGTGGTACCGGCGCCGCCAGCGGCAGCGGATGGTTGATGCGCGCAAGCTGGGCGTTGAGGCGAATCAGGTGTTCCGCCGGGAAGGCGATCCCGTCGAGCGTCGGGTCGAAGGTCGCCTCGTAGCCGGGGATCGCTTTCTCAACCTGCTGGCGGAGCGCGACGATATCGAGGCGGCCGCGCACTACACAGACCTCGCCGGTGCGATGTTGCTCGGTGTTGACGTACAGCGGCGGCGTGCCAAGCAGATCGGACAGGTTTGCGCTGACCGCAGATCGCACGGCCACCGGGAAGTTGTAGCCGCTACCACCTGCAAGCTCGAGCGGCCTCATCCCCGGTGCCGCGCCCGTGATGCGCTCGCGATACGTCGCCAGCGCCGCCGCGCTGCCGATGATCGTGAACGAGGAGGGCCGGCGGGTCCGGGGGTTGAGTTGGTCCTCGATGCGCAGGGGGCGTGCCGTGGCGCCGACGGCCGGGGCGCGCGGACGGGCGGGTGCGGATGGCGCCGCCCCAGCAGATGGTGCCGGGCGGGGCGCCGCATCCAGAAGCTGGTTGGGCACCGGTGCCTGGCTGAGGTCCACCCGGGTCGGGAACGTAGCACCGGGCAGGTGCGACCCCAGCAGACCGTCGCGGTGGACCTGGCGCTCCGCCTTCGGCAGCGGCTGCACCCGGCGCAGCGACGGTCGGCCTCGACTGTCTGGCGCGACCACCACGGCACACAGGGAATAGGCGTCTATCGTCCGCCCGTCGGCGTCCTTTAAGGAGAAGTTGGACCGCGAGGAAAGGTTCGACAGGTAGCGCTGCGGCGCGTCGACGAAAGCGACACTGAACCCCACCGCCTCGACGTAGCCAGAGACCCCCGGGCGGGAAAGGGTTTTGCGGGCGTGGTCAAGAAACGCCTGAATCCGCTGCCGACCGTCGCGACCCTTGGCCTGCGAATGGTACGCCCAGATAGCGTCCGGCGACTGCCCCTGGCGCCCGAAGAACGACGCGCTGCGCGTGGCGTAGGGCGTGCTCGGTTCTGCCGTGTCCTCCCGGACCACCGTGCGCAGAATGAAGCCGCGCCGGGCCGCCGGTATGGCCAGGCCGTCATCCTGGGCGAGGGCCGCCATAACCGCGTCGCGCACCCCCGCACCTTGAATACGGTGCCCCTGGGCATCCAGCACCCGCGCCTCGAGATACTGCCGGTCTTTGTCCTTCGCCTGGTTGAGCTTCAGGAGACTGGGCACCACAGTGATCTGCGCGCCTTCATCGGCGGTGGCAAGCACCGCGCCGTGCTCTGCAACGTAAAAGCTGTCGCTCCGGCCGGCCTTGGTCGCCCCATAGATGGCGAGGACCGCCCCGGGCCCCGCAGGGCGTCGGCTGTCCCCCAGCGCACGGTGCGCCCAGTTGTCCGGGCGCCGGCCGCCGGCGATCACGATTTCCGCCCCGGTCCGGTGCTCGACGACCGTGAGATACCCCTTGGCTTCGTCTACGGAAAGCACGCGGCCGATGAGCCAGGGATGCCTGTTGCCGTTGTCCGCCATTGCTCGTTCCTCCTCGCTGTCGCCTCACATGCCCGGCCCGACTGTCCGCAGGGGTGCGGGTGCCGGTTGCTCTTCGGCCGGACGGGGGCTGAGGTTGTTGTTGATCGCAGGGTGATTGAGCGCCGGATCCCCGGCCGCCTGATCGATGGTGTCCGCGACGGCCTTCGCATAGGGTTCCGCGAAGCTCTGTAGTGCGTCGTACTCCGGGCCGCGTGTCTTGGTGGGGGAGAGGGCGACATACCGACCGGCCAGGAACGGCTCCAGGCTGACCCCGAGAAGCGATGCGACCTCCTCGACCTTGGCGCGGTTGGCCCGGCCGCGGGCCTGGAACGATTCAAGCGGTGCGTCGGATCGGTTGCGGTAGGCCGCGGCCAGCCGCGTGGTGTCCAGCTGCATGTCGTACAGCCGCTCCTCGGGGATGCTGCCCGGGCTCAGGTTCATCAGCCATTCGGCGGCGCCTTCCACGTCGAGGTCCTGGCGGTGTCCGATGGCGGGGGTGTTGAGCGGGAGCTCCCGCGCGGCCTCCAGATCCAGGCCGAGGGCGATGTCCTCCAGGCGCTCCTTTTCCGCGGACCATAGATCGTCTGCTGCCCGGCGCGTGACGTATGCCGCCAGCACCCGCTTTTGCTGCGACTCGAGCAGAACCGCCCGCTCTCCATCGAGCGGAGCAGGGGCCGGTGCCGGGGCGAGGTCAAGGTCGGTGCCATTGAGAACGGCTGACCAATAGTGATCGCCGGTGGCCACGAGTTCTTCCATGAGGTCTTCGCGAAGCAGCGTGGGGCGCACATCCAGCGCGAGGCCCTCGACGGGTCTATGCCCCGCCGCGCGGGCGAGCCCGCCGAGCATGTCCAGCGCCTCCGGCCCTGCTGCGCTCCAGGCAACAAGGCTGTCGTACATCGCCTGGGAGACCTCCAGGTGCATCATGATCGGCGCGACATCAAGACCCCGGTTGGCGGCGCACAGGCCGAGGTAGTTCAGCGTTGTCTCATCGTGGACCAGGCGATACCCGGGGATCGAAAGATTGAGGTCGCACAGGACCATCCGGTCCGACCGCTCGCGGGTTCGGCCGATAAGCGGCGCCCGCGCGCAGAGAAAGGGTAGTGGGCTGTCCGCCTGTGGCACCTGCAGCGCGCGCTCGTGGTCCTGAGCGCGGGTGATGCCCATCCGTTCCTGGCACATGAGGGCTG
>PAVA01000040.1 GCA_002712945.1 Citromicrobium sp. | reverse complement strand
TGCAGGGCGGCCCGCTGATGCACATCGTCGCGGCCAAGGCCGTCGCCTTCCGCGAGGCCCTGCGGCCCGATTTCAAGGATTATGCGCAGCGCGTCGTCGATAACGCACGTGCGCTCGCCCAAAGCCTCGAAGCGCACGGCCTGCGGATCGTTTCGGGCGGGACGGACAACCACTCGATGCTGGTCGACCTTTCCGCGAAGGACGTGACCGGTAAGGACGCCGAAAAGGGCCTCGATCGCGCCTACCTCACCTGCAACAAGAACGGCATTCCGTTCGACAAGCGCAGCCCCTTCGTCACCAGCGGGCTCCGGCTCGGCAGCCCTGCGGGGACGACCCGCGGCTTCGGCACCGACGAGTTCTCCAAGATCGGCGAGCTGATCGCCCGCGTGGTCGATGGCCTTGCCAAGAACGGGCCGGAGGGCGATGCTCAGGTCGAGCAGGCCGTGCGCACCGAGGTCGGCGAGCTGTGCGGCGCGTTTCCGGTCTATCCGGGCCGTTGACACGAAAGGGTAAGGCGATGGACGAGCGTGAGCCCGGCAACGGGCAGGACTGGATCGATGATGCCCGCAACGAGCTGTCGGGCATGCTGAAGGAGGGGATGGAGCATCCCTCGACCAAGCCCGTGCTGACAGGCGCTGCCGTGGGTGCCGTCGGCGCAATGGTTCTGCCGGTCATCACCTGGCCTGTCGGCCTCGCCGCCGGCGCAGGCTTCATGCTTTACCAGCGGATCAAGCGCTGAGCGACAAACCTGCAATCGTTCTCGTCCGCCCGCAGCTGGGGGAGAATATCGGCAAGGCGGCGCGCGCGATGGCCAATTTCGGCCTTCGCGAGATGCGGCTTGTCGCCCCGCGCGATGGCTGGCCCAATCCTTCCGCCGGGCCCGCTGCCGCGGGTGCGGACTTCATTCTCGACCAGGCGAAGGTGTTCCAGAGCACGGCCGAGGCCGTGGCGGACTGCGCGCATGTCTACGCCACCACCGTGCGTAAGCGCGGCGTGACCAAGCCGGTGCTGACCCCGGAGGAAGCCGCCGGCGCGATTCACGGCGAGCCGGGCAAATCCGCCATCCTGTTCGGGCCGGAGCGATCGGGCCTCGAAACGAGCGATGTGGCGCTCGCCCGCACGATCCTGACCGTGCCGATCGATCCCGATTTCGGTTCGCTCAATCTCGCACAGGCAGTGATCCTGTGCGCCTATGAGTGGTCGAAAGGGCGGGCCCTCGCGCAACCGCCGAAGGAAGACCTGCTGCCCCCCGGCACGCAGGAGGAACTCGACGGCCTGATCGAACATCTCGAACGGATGCTCGAACCCAAGGGCTATTTCCTGCCCCCTTCACGCGCCGAAGCCACCCGGCGGACCTTGCGCGGCGTGCTGACCAAACCGGGCTGGAACCATCTCGAACTGCGAACGCTGCGCGGGGTTCTCTCCTCGCTGGAACGGGGCTAGCAAAGCGCATGGGGCGGGACGATCCGACGATACTGCAGCGGCCGGTCGAATGGCCGACCCACGGAGCGCTTCAGTTGGCGCTCTATTTCCGGCTCCTGCGCCATTTGCGCGTGGTCCGCGCACGCACGATGCGCGTCCTCAGGCACCGCCTGAACGGCGAGGCTTCGCTGCCCGCCCGGCCGGTCCGCGGACATTACCGGGTGCCGATGTGGCCCGACTGGGCCGACCGGACCTACGCCTATTGCCATTACGGGACCTATGGTCGCTATCTGCCGGATCTGCTCGCGCGGATCGACCGGCCCTTCGTCTTCCTCGACATCGGGGCCAATCGCGGGCTGTTTTCGCTGGTGGCAAGCCAGAACCGCAATTGCCGCCAGATCGTCGCGCTCGAGCCTGTGGCACGAACCTTTGCGCAGTTGCAGGCCAATCTGGAGGTCAACGGGCTGGGCGGGCGGGCCCGTGCGCTCAATGTGGCGCTCTCCAACCGTGAGGGCACTCAGGATATCGCGCTCAAGCCGTCGCATAGCGGCATGGCGACACTCCACGATCATCTGGGCGAGGACGGCCCGCACGAATCGATCCGCCTCGTCACGATGGAGCAGCTGGATCGACACATCCCCGCGCACCTGCCGATCTTCGTGAAGATCGATGTCGAGGGGCACGAGCCGATCGTGATCGAGCAGCTCATGAAGTCGGCGCACCGCGAACGCGTGTTCGGCATATTCTACGAACTGGACCAGCGATGGGCCGATGCCGGATCGGTGCGCGACAGCCTGGAACAGGCGGGATTCACGGGATTTACCAAGTTCGGGATCGGGCGCCACTACGACATGCTGGCGACGCGCAACAGCCTGTCGCCCCGACGCATGCAACAGGTGGCCTAGCCGCCGACCGAATGAGATTCGCGAACCGCCGTCTCGCATGCAATCGGACGGCGGCGACATTCGATTGACACAGGGACCGGGCACGCGCACTTAACTGTCAAGCCAGCCAGGGGGTCTCAAAATGCGCGTTTATTCTCAGAAACTTCTCATGCTTTGCTCCACAGGCGCGCTGGGCGCCATGGCAGCCTCGGGTGCTATTGCACAGGACACGGGCAGCCAGGAGGAAAAGCCCGAGCACAGCGAACCGGAAGCGGAACAGCCGGACGGTACGGAAATCGTGTGCCGCTACGTCCGCGAGACGGGCACCCGGTTCAAGACGCGCGTCTGCCAGACTCGTGACCAGTGGCGCGGCACCGATTCCGACAACCGCGAGTCCGCGGCTCAGGCACGCCGGGATCAGACCTGACCCGCACTTTCCCGGACAGGTGGGGCGCTCATCAATGCCTCAGCCGGTCCCACTCGACCATTTCGTAAGCGATCGAGGTTTCGACGAGCGCGTCCCAGATCTCGCCCAGCGCATCCTCGGGCAGCTGCGCCTCGCGCGCGTCCCGACGGACGTTCTCGATCACTTCGGCCTTGCGCCTCTCGTCGCGCACGGCCCCGCGCTCGGGCTTGATCCGCGCGGCTGCGCGCATGTAGCCGAAGCGCACGGCAATCAGGCGCATAAGCTCACGGTCGAGCGCGTCGACGCCCGCACGCACATCGGCCATGGTTTCGCAGTCTTCCGGGGACTTTACGCTGTCGGTCATCGCCGCTGCCTGTGCCCTGCCCGCGCGACCCTGTCGAGACCTTGACCCGCGCAAGATTGTTGCTATGTGGCGCGCTCGCTTCGCGCGGCTTTCGAAAAGTCGAACGGAATTGGCCCCGCACCCCGGTGAAGCGGTGGCCGCGACGCATGAACGGTGCGTCGGTGCGATGCCGGGTTGAATGGCCGCGAAGGGCGCGGTTCAGCAAATCGAAGGACGTATTATGTCGAAGCGCAAGAGCGCCAAGTACAAGCTCGATCGCCGGATGGGCGAGAACATCTGGGGTCGCCCGAATTCGCCGGTCAACAAGCGGTCCTACGGCCCCGGCCAGCACGGCCAGCGCCGCAAGGGCAAGATGTCCGACTTCGGCCTGCAGCTGCGCGCCAAGCAGAAGCTGAAGGGCTACTACGGCGACGTGACCGAAAAGCAGTTCAAGCGCACCTACCAGGAAGCGTCGCGCATGAAGGGCGATACCGGCCAGAACCTGATCGGCCTGCTCGAACAGCGGCTGGACATGGTGGTCTACCGCGCCAAGTTCGCGCCGACGATCTTCGCCGCGCGCCAGCTGGTCAACCACGGCCACATCACCGTCAACGGCGGCAAGTGCAACATCCCGAGCCGCCGCGTCGTGGTCGGCGACGTGATCGGCCTGGGCTCCAAGGCCAAGGACATGGCGCTGGTTATCGAGGCGCAGAGCCTGCCCGAGCGTGAAATCCCCGATTACGTCGCGCCCGAAGGCGACGACAAGGTGACCTTCACCCGCGTGCCCAAGCTCGACGAGGTGCCCTACCCCGTCACCATGGAACCGAACCTGATCGTCGAGTTCTACTCGCGCTGATCTTTCGGCCAGACGCTATCGAAAAAAGGGCGGTCCGTTCGGGCCGCCCTTTTTCGTTTCCACCTCTTGCGACGCCCTATTTGCTAAGGTGCTGGGCGAGGAACTGATCGATCTCGAGCAACATGTTGCCACGCACGCGCCCGTCGTCGAGATAGTGGTCGAACCCGTCGTATTCGACATAGCGGACACTCCGGCCGGCGTCCTCCAGACGGTCTTCCATCCGTTCGGACTGGGCGCTTCCCACGTTGATATCCTCGGTCCCGTGGAACAGCAGCACCGGGGCCTTGAAGCGCTCGGCGAAATGGACCGGGCTTCCCTCGCGGACATGCGGGCCCTCGCCCACGAAGCGCCGCACGATCTGGAAGTTCGTGTAATCGCGCGCCTCTTCGACAACCATATCGAGATCGGTGACGGGCGCGATGGCAACCACGGCCTTGTAGAGATCGGGGTCGAGCACCTGCGATTGCAGCGCGGCGTAGCCGCCGTAGGACCAGCCGAGAATGCCCATTCTCTCGGGATCGGCGATTCCTTCGGCTACCAGCCAGCGGCCCGCATCGTTCACATCGCCGATCGCCGTGCGCCATTCCTGGAAGCCGTTGCGCCCGAACCAGGCCTCCCCGTACCCGGTCGAGCCGCGGAAGTTGGGCTGCAGGACCGCATAGCCACGCGCGGCGAGGAACTGGACCAGCCAGTCGAAGCCCCATTCGTCGCGCGATCCGGGCCCACCATGGGGCAGCACCACCGCCGGAACGGGGCCGGAGGTGTCGCGCGGCATGGTCAGGTAGCCTGGGATCTGCGTGCCGTCGGCGGCCGGGAAGGTTACCGGCTTCATTTCCGACATCGGCATGTCCACCAGCGGATCGCGCAGGGGCAGCAGAGGGGAAAGCCGCTTGCTCTCACGCTCCAGCAGATAGGACATGCCCGGATCGACGTCGCTTGAAGCGATGATGAGCAGGGTCTGCTCGTCGGCGGAGGCATCGACGATGTTGATCAGCGGATTGCCAGGCAGGGCCGCCTGGAGCTGCTTGGCAAGCGCAGCCATTTCCGGATCGAGATATTCGATCTGGCGCTTCTCGGTCGCAAAGCTCGCCCCGACCACCCGGCGCTGGCGACCGATGCGGATAAGGCTGTCGATATCGACATCGTCGCGTGCGATGACCTGTTCGCGTCGCCCCGACCCGTCGAGCGCCACGCGGTAGAGCGCATCGAAGCCGTCAACTGTCTGGAACCCGTAGGCGACGTTGGCGGTCGCATCGACGGCGACCGGGGTGAAGCCCTCCAGATCGCCGCTGAAGCGGGTCCAGCGGTTCTCGTCCGCGCCGCGATAGTAATATTCGACGTCGCCCGTCAGCCGCCCGTTGCCATCGCGTGGTCGACGCACCTTGAGGCGGATCGCTCCGTTATCGTCGGCAATATATCGGCTCGCGTAATCGTCCGGTCGCTCGACTGTCTTGCGCCGGTTGCGGGTAATGTCGACTTCTTCGACCCCAAGCCCGGTATCCTCGTTCGCCAGGCGTGTCCCGGTCGAATACTCGGCCAAGAAGTCGCGCGTCATGAGGATGCGGTTCTCCTCGCCTTCGACATCGAGCGCGACGACCGTCCCGCCATCCTGCTGATAGCCATAGGCGCGCAGCGAGCGATTGGATGTCAGCATGCGCGGTTCCGTACCGTCGGTGCCGACCGATACGATGCGCGAGAAGAACAGGGGTATGTCGCCAGGGGCCTTGGTGATGCCGACCACCTCGCAAATCAGGAAGATCTCGTTCGCCCAGTCGCAATAGCTCAGTTCCGAATTCGGCTCGGAAAGCGACATCAGGGCCCTGGGCTCCGCGTCGCCATTCAGGTCGACCACGTACAGAATCTCGGTCGTTCCATTGTCCGAGGACAGGTAGGCGACCTTGTCGCCGCTGGGCGACAGGCTGATGTCGAGCACCGTCGCGCGCGCACCGAAACGGCCCGCCAGTTCCTTCACACTCAATTCCTGCGCCGACGCCGATACAGGCATCGCCAGGGCGAGCAGCATTGCTCCACCCGCGAAAAGCGCGTTCTTCATCCGATTCCCCCCTGATCCTTGCGCAAGGAAATCATATTCCGTGCGCTCATACCAGTCTGTTTTTCGGTTCTTTTCCGGCCAGGCCATGATGCCGGGGAAGCGGTGCGCATCGATCGCCCGGATTGCATCGCACGCCATCGCTGCGCAACTCGGGATTGCCTAGCGTCGGAAGGCGTAGCGGAAGCTGTACCAGAGCAGCGCGACATTGGCCGCGCTCAGCACGATTCCCCAGAACCAGAAGGGCAGGAACAGGGCCTCGGCAACGGCGCCGGTGTCCGATACCTGCGGCAGCCCGCCGATCGTGCCGCCCCGGGTGAACAGGTAGCCCGTCTGGGTCCACACGCTGATACACGCCTGCACGCCGAGCAGCTGGATCGCGAAGCGCTGCTGATCCGGGTTCGCATTGCGTGCGATGGCAAGGATCGCGAAGCCGGCCAGCGGGAGGACGATCATGCCGGTAAGGCTGCGGACCCAGATCGCAGTGCTGACGAGCAGAGCAACGCCGAGCACCGCCAGCGCAATCCGCGTGCCCTTGAGCGTGCGCGACGATGCGATCAGCGCAGCCCCCGCTATCCCGGGCCCGACAGGGCCGCCCGCCGCGATGATCGCGTCCTGCACCACGTTACGACCGGGCGAGATTTCCGACACGGCGACGCCCGACCCATCGGGGTAGATCAGCAGGTGATCGAACCGCTCCCCCATCGCGATGGCGGCGATTCCATGGCCCATCTCGTGAAACCATGTGGTCAGGATGGTAAAGGGGTAGAGCAGCCATGCGCCGAAGGGCGCGTGCCACAGCATGATCGACCCCAGGCCGAGGATGACGAGCAACGCGATCCGCTGCTGCCGGTCCTGCTCTGCGAGATAGCTGCTCATCGAGCGCCCAGATAGGCATCGCGGAAGGTCCGCGCAAAGGCGGCGAAGCGATCGTCCCTGATCGCCTCGCGCATGCTGGCCATCAATTGCTGGTAGAAGCCGATATTGTGCTCGGTCATCAGAATCGCGCCGAGCATCTCGCCCGACTTGATCAGGTGATGGAGGTAGGCGCGGCTGTAGGTGGCGCAGGTCGGGCAGGTGCAGCGCTCGTCCAACGGTCCGCTGTCTTCGGCAAAGCGCGCGTTGCGCAGGTTGAGCGCGCCGTTCCAGGTGAAAGCCTGCCCGTTGCGGCCCGAGCGTGTCGGCAGCACGCAGTCGAACATGTCGACCCCGCGATCCACCGCACCCACCAGATCGTCGGGCTTGCCCACACCCATCAGGTATCGCGGAGCGTCCTCGGGCAATTGCGCGGGGGCGAAATCGAGCGTGGCGAACATCGCCTCCTGCCCCTCCCCAACCGCGAGACCGCCGATGGCGTATCCGTCGAAACCGATCTCGCGGAGGGCGTCGGCGGATCGCTTGCGCAGCGCCTCGTCGAGCGCGCCCTGCTGGATGCCGAACAGGGCGGAGCGCGCGGCATGCTCTCCGCCCGCGTCGAACGCGTCGCGGCTCCGCTTTGCCCAGCGCATCGACATTTCCATGCTCGCCTCGATCTCGGCCAACGGGCGGTCGGCGCGCGGGCACTCGTCGAAGGCCATGACAATGTCCGATCCGAGCAGGCGCTGGATTTCCATCGAACGTTCGGGGGTGAGCATGTGCCTGCTGCCGTCGAGGTGGCTGCGGAACTCCACCCCTTCCTCGGTCAGCTTGTTGAGATCGGAAAGGCTCATCACCTGATAGCCGCCGCTATCGGTCAGGATCGGGCGCTCCCAGTTCATAAAGGCGTGCAGCCCGCCGAGACGCGCGATTCGTTCCGCGCCGGGGCGCAACATCAGGTGGTAGGTATTGCCGAGGATGATGTCGGCCCCCGCTGCGCGAACCGCCTCCGGCTTCATGCCCTTGACGGTCGCCGCCGTGCCGACCGGCATGAAGGCCGGCGTGCGAATTTCGCCGCGGTGCATGGCGATCGTGCCCGTGCGCGCAGCACCGCTTCGGGCGGAGATGGTGAAATCGAAACGTGTGCTCATCGCAAGGACCGCTAGGCGAGGCATGCGCGGCTGTCGATCCGGCAAGGCATTCACGATCCGCTCACCGGCTCGCCCTCAGGAACGCCGGATCGCCTGAAAGGATTTCATCGCAATGATCCGCAAGTTCTCTCCCACCTATAGCCTGGCCGCATGCCTACTGACCGCAAGCACCACAGCCCATGCAGAGACGCGCCCCTGCATCACCCCTGAGGAGAACGAGGCGGTTGTCGCCTACGTCATGCCCGATCTGATCGGTGCACTGAAGACGCGGTGTGGGCCCAGCCTGGCGCGCGGCGCCTTCCTCACCACCAGGTCGGCAGCGCTGCAACGCAAGCTCGAACCGCAGTCCGACCGCGCATGGCCGCGCGCGCGCAATGCGGCGCAACGCTTCGCTGGCACCAGCCTGCCGGTCGAAGGCCGGTTCGAGGGTGTTGCGAAAGCCGCGCTCGCGCCCGCTGCCGCGCTGGCGATAGCGCAGGGGTTCGATGCGGAGCAGTGCCGCATCGCGGACCGGCTGCTCGCCGAGCTCGCTCCGCTCCCGCCCGAGAATCTCGCGGGCGTGATGGCGCTGTTCCTCGAAGTCGGCATTGCCGAGAACGCGGATGTGCCCTTCCGGGTCTGCGATGCGGCCGCGCGCTAGAAGCCGTAGATCAGCGTGAAGCGGGACAGGGTGTCGGTGGATTCCTTGTTCGGGCCGACATTGCTGTTGTATTCCAACTGGTAGGACAGGCGCGAGCGCAGCCGGTCGCTGACCTTGAAGTCGATCCCGCTCAGCAGGTTGAGCGTGGTGTTGGAACTGTCGACGATCAGCAGCGCCTCGCCGCCGGTTTCGGTGACCGCGTTGGCGTCTTGCGTGAAGGTGAGGCGGTCCGCGATCTTCCAGTCGAAATCGGCGCCGAAAAGCCCCGCGAGCCGATCCACCCGCGTACCGTCGGTCCGCTCGGTCACGCGGTAGGCGGGGCCGGCCTTTATCGAAAGCGTCGCGGAGGTGCTGTCGATCAGCGTATAACCGACGCCGCCGGAGATAGCATAGCGCGCGTCGAAACCCTGGAAGCGGTCGCTCTCGTACTGGGCGAGACCGTAGGCAAACAGGTTCTCGCCCATCTGGTAGCGCGGTTCGTACGCGGCGAGATAGCGCTCGCGGCTGGTGACGCCGTTGGAGCGCTGGTAATCCGCCGTCGCCCGCAGGGCGTGGGTCCAGTCGATCCCCTCGCGCTTGAGCTTCAGGGCGAGCGACAGGCCCGTATCGTCGCTGTTGCCGGTGGACACGAAGGCGCCCACCTGCCCTTCCCCGCTCCACAGATCGAGCAGGCCCGCTTCGCGGATTTCCTCGCGTTTCTGAAGCGCGGCGAGTCGCGCGGCCTCGGCCTGCTCGGCGCGCCAAGCGACCGCGATGGCCTCGATCTCGGCGGCGCTGTCGGGCTGGGTCTGCTTGGCGAGCGCAACCACGGTCTCGACCTTCTGTGCATCGCCCGTGGCGATCGCAGCGTCGATCATCGCCTGCACATCCCGGGGAATCTCCGCCATTGCAGGCGTGGCGAGCAGACAAATGGCGGTGATGGAAAACAGCGCGTGTCGGACCATGCGACAGGCTGTTAGCGGCTCAATTCCGCAACCGCCAGCCGGTCCTGAAGATGTAGGCGATAACCGCCGTGCATGCCGCCAGAAATGCCAGCGTCAGGCCCAGCGAGATCCAGATGCTCACATCCGCCGATCCGTAGAAGGTCCAGCGCAGCCCGCTGACGAGGTAGACGATCGGGTTGGCCAGCGCGATCTGGTCCCACGGGCTGGGCAGCATGTCGATCGAATAGAACGTGCCGCCGAGGAACGTGAGCGGCGTCAGGAACAGCAGCGGGATGATCCCGAGCTTCTCGAAGCTGTCGGCCCAGATGCCGAGGATGAAGCCGAACAGCGAGAAGCTGGAGGCGACGAGGATGATGAAGAGCACCGCGAGGAGCGGATGCGCGATTTCGTAGGGCACGAAGAGCCGCGCTGTCAGCAGGATGATCGCAGCCAGGATCAGGCTTTTGGTCGCCGCCGCTCCGACGAAGCCGATCAGCGTTTCGGCCACGCCCACCGGCGCGGAAAGCAGTTCGTAGATCGTGCCGGTAAAGCGCGGCATGTAGATGCCGAAGCTCGAATTGCTGGTCGTCTCGCCCAGCAGGGTCAGCATCAGCAGGCCGGGTATGATGAATGCGCCATAGTCGACACCGCCCAGATCCGGCATTCTGCCGCCGATCGCTGCGCCGAAGACGATGAAATAGAGCGAAGTGGTCAGCACCGGCGCCAGCACGGACTGAAACGCGGTGCGCAGGAAGCGCCAGAGTTCGCGCTGGTAGATCGACCAGGCGGAGCGCGCGTTGAAGCTCATGCCGCCTGCCCCTCTTCCTCACCGAGCAGCGAGACGAAGATGTCCTCCAGGCTGCTCTCGCGCACGTCGATGCCGGTGTAGTCGATACCTTCCGCGATCAGCGCCTTGGTCAGCTGCGCGACCTCCTCGCGTCCCTTGCCGGTACCGTCGCCCCCGCGATAGCAGATCGTGCGCCCGCCCTCCTCCAGCTCGACCGGAAAGCGCGCGATGGCAGGGGGCAGGGCCGCGACAGGCGCGTCCAGGGTTATGTAAGCCTCGGTCCGGCCGAGCCGGGCCATCATCGCCGCCTTCTCGTCCACCATCAGGATGCGGCCCTTGCGGATGATGCCGACCCGGTCGGCCATCTCCTCGGCTTCCTCGATATAGTGCGTCGTCAGGATCACGGTGACGCCGCGCGCGCGCATGGCGTCGATCTGCTGCCACATGTCCTTGCGCAGCTCGACATCGACGCCCGCGGTCGGCTCGTCGAGGAACAGCAGATCGGGCTCGTGCGCCAGCGCCTTGGCGATCAGCACGCGGCGTTTCATCCCGCCCGAGAGCGCCATGATCCGCTCCTCGCGCTTGTCCCACAGGCTGAGGCTGCGCAGGATTTCCTCGATCCGGGCAGGATCGGGCGCGAGGCCGAACAGCCCGCGCGAATAGGCGACCGCGCGCTCGACCGGCTCGAACATGTCGGTGGCCAGTTCCTGCGGGACCAGCCCGATCCGCGCGCGCGCCTTGCGCCAGTCGGTCGAAAGATCCTGCCCGAAGGCGCGCATCGTGCCGGAGGTGGGGCGAACCAGCCCGCAAACCGCGCCGATCAGCGTCGTCTTGCCCGCCCCATTGGGGCCGAGCAGCGCGAATATCTCGCCCTTGCGGATTGTCAGGTCGACATTGTCGAGAGCCTTGAGCCCCCCGGGGAAGACCTTGGTCAGGCCGGACAGCTCGAGGATCGGTTCGGACATGGCGCGCAATTTGGCGCGATCGAGCGCTATTGCAAGAGAACCCGCGGCCGAATTGGTGACTATTCGTCGATTCCGGACTTGCCGGCGAGTTCGCGAAGCTGCGCCAATCCGCGTAACACTTTGTCTCTATTGGTGGACGCCTTCATCCAGCGCGGCAGGCGCGCCATCATCGTCAGGCCCGGCTGCGGCCCACGCTCGCGCACCTTTGCCCCGAGCCAGTCTTCGAGCGCCTCGAGATGGGCGAGGTTGTTCACCCATAGCGTTTCGCCCGCCACCTGCGTTTCGAGGAACCGGCGCAGGAGGCGATAAGATCTGCTGCCCGAAGGGGCCGATCCGGGCAGTCCCGGATAATCCTCGGTCTTGTCGCAATGGTCGCATCGGATGCGGACGAACAGCGTGCCGTCCTCGTGCCTCGCGGTCGGACGGTCGCGCCTATCGAGCGGCTTCCGGCAATGGCTGCACAGGGGATTGGACGATGCCGGATATGCCCACTTTTCGCCGTAGGGTTTCAGGCTGGGCACGGTGGTGTACCCGCAATGCGCGCAGGATACGCTGCTGCCGGTGCTCTTCGCCGCACCGTCGCATTCGGGGCAGTGGACCCAGGTGACGCTGCCGAAGCTCCAGACCCGCCCACCGGGATCGCTTGCGCGGTGATGGATGGGGAGCTCTCGTTCGGTCATGATCGAGGCAATAATAGCGAGGAATCGCCGTAGGAATAGAAGCGGTATTCGTTCTTGATGGCGTAGGCGTAAGCCGCCAGCATCCGCTCGCGCCCCATCAGTGCGCTCACCAGCATGAAGAGTGTCGACTTCGGGAGGTGGAAATTGGTCATCAGCCCGTCGATTGCGCGGAAGCGATAGCCGGGCGTGATGAAGATGTCCGTGTCCTCGGCGAAGGGGTGGATCGTGCCATCCTCGTCGGCAGCGCTTTCGAGCAGGCGCAGGCTGGTGGTGCCCACCGCAATCACGCGGCGGCCTTCCGCTCTCGCTGCATTCAAGCGCTCGGCCGCTTCGGGCGTTATCTCGCCCCATTCCGCGTGCATCGAGTGGTCGGCGGTGTCGTCCGCCTTGACCGGCAGGAAGGTGCCCGCTCCCACATGCAGCGTGAGCGTTTCGGTCGCGATCCCGGCTTTCCCGAGCCGCGCGACCAGATCGGGGGTGAAGTGCAGCGCAGCGGTCGGCGCGGCGACCGCGCCCGCCTTCTCCGCAAACAGCGTCTGATAATCCTGCGCGTCGCGCTCGTCGGTCGGGCGGCGCTGCGCGATATAGGGCGGCAGCGGCATGGCACCGGCGCGTTCCAGCAGCAGTTCGACCGGCTCCTCGCCCTCGAAAGCGAGCGTCCAGCTGCCGTCCTCCGCGCGGGTTTCCGCAATGGCGGAAACGTCTTGCGGGAAGACGATCCTGTCGCCTTCGCGCAGGCGTTTGGCGTTGCGGACGAACGCCTGCCAGCGGCGCGCGTCGATCCGTTTGTGGAGCGTCGCGCCGACGGCGGCCCCGCTCGCGCCCTCGCGTATCCGCTCGCCCTCGAGCCGGGCCGGGATCACACGAGTATCGTTGAAAACCAGCACGTCGCCCGCGCGCAGCAATTCGGGCAGGTCGCGAACGTGCCGGTCCGCGAAGGGCGCATCGCCATCGACCACGAGCATGCGCGCCGCATCGCGCGGCGCAACTGGCCGCAGCGCGATCAGCTCCGGCGGAAGGTCGAAATCGAACAGATCGACTTTCATGAAAGCCGATCCCGATTATCCCGAGCTTGTCGAAGCGTGCGCATCGGCAACGCCGCTAGCGCGCGAAAGTCCGCCGGTCACTCCCCGATCGGAGCGTTGAGATCGTCCGCGGAGATTTCCGTGGAATCCTGCGCCGCGATTGCGGCGGGGCTCGGCGCGGGCCGGTTGTCCGACGCGAGCGAGGCTTGCACGATCCGGGTCGGGTTGCCGGGCGGTTCGCCACGGGCAATCGCATCGACCGCGTCCATCCCGGCAATCACGCGACCGAAATTGGTGTAGCGCTTGTCGAGCGTGAAGCGCGGATAGAACACGATGAAGAACTGGCTGTTCGCGCTGTCCTCGGTCTGTGCGCGCGCCATCGAAACCGTGCCGCGTACATGCGGCATCGGGTTGAACTCTTCTTCCAGATCGGGGAGCTGCGAGCCGCCCTGCCCGGTGCCCGTCGGGTCGCCGGTCTGTGCCATGAAGCCGTCGATCACGCGGTGGAAGATGACCCCGTCGTAAAAGCCCTGGCGGGTAAGCGTCTTGATCCGTTCGACATGATTGGGCGCCCAGTCGGGCATCAGGCGGATCGCGACGCGCTGCCCGGTCGACAGGTCGAGCAGGAGGATGTTCTCGCGATCGGCCTGAAGATCGTAGTCGATCCTGGCGTAGGAAGAGGCCAGACGCGGCACAGGCGCGGTCGCTTCCTCGGACGCGTCCTCGGGCGTTTCCTGCGCCATGGAGGGCGATGCGGCCAGCGCGATCAGCGCGGTGGCGGAAAGAATGGTCTTGAACATGGTTCTCACGAGCGAAATTCCTGAATTGGCGGCGCGATACTAAGCCCGCGCTGTCGGCGCAATGAACGATATGGCGGGCGGCGCGGGGCTCAGTAATCGCCCTTCAGGCCGATCTTGCGGACCCGCGCGACGACATCCTCGCGCACCGCCGGGCTGACGAAAGAGCCGATATCGCCGCCATATAGCGCGATTTCCTTGACCAGTTTCGAAGCGATCGGCTGGAGCGAGACGTCCGCCATAAGGAACACCGTCTCGATCTCGTCGTCGAGCTGCTGGTTCATTCCCGCCATCTGGTATTCGTATTCGAAGTCGGCGACCGCGCGCAGGCCCCGCACGATCACGTTGGCCCCCTGCGCCTTGGCGAACTTCATCAGCAGCGCGTTGAAGCCGATCACCTCGACATTATCGAGCTTCATGTCGGCAACCTCGCGCTCGACCATCGCGAGCCGCTCGTCGGTCTCGAACATCGGATTCTTGGACGGATTGGTGGTCACGCCGATGATCAGCCGGTCGACCAGCCGCGCAGCGCGGCGGATGATGTCCGCATGGCCCAGCGTGATCGGATCGAAAGTGCCGGGGTAGATGCCTATGCGCTTGCTCACCTGTCCCTCTCCACAATGTAACGCGCGAGGTCGCACAGCACGCCTGCATCCTCGCCATAATGCGCCAGGTGCCCGCATGCCTGCTCCACCAGCGCCCTCGCCTGCTTGCGGGCGGCGTCCGCGCCCATCAGCGAGACGAAGGTCTGCTTGCCCTGCTCGTCGTCCTTGCGCAGCGCCTTCCCGGCCTTGGCTTCGTCGCCTTCGTGATCGAGCAGGTCGTCGGCGATCTGAAACGCGAGGCCGATGTCGCGCGCATAGTTGATGAGGTGCGATCGCGCGTCGGGCGGCACCCGGCCAAGGATCGCGCCCATCTCCACACTTGCGGTCAGCAGCGCGCCGGTCTTCAAATGTTGCAGGCGGGTGATCGTAGGCAGGTCGTAGCGCGCGCTTTCGGCGGCCATGTCCATCGCCTGACCCCCGGCCATGCCGCCCATCCCGCTCGCCAGCGCAAGGCAGCGCACCAATTCTGCCTGCACGAAGGGATCGGAACTGACGCTGCCATCGGTCAGGATCTCGAAGGCCAGCGCATGAAGCGCATCGCCTGCCAGCACCGCGGTTGCCTCGTCATAGGCCTTGTGCACGGTCGGCTTGCCCCGCCGCATGTCGTCATCGTCCATGCAGGGAAGGTCGTCGTGGATCAGCGAATAGACGTGGATCGCCTCGACCGCGGTACCCGCCAGCACCGCCGCCTCGCGCGAGACATGGAACATGGTCGCGGTGGCGACCAGCAGCAGCGGCCGCACGCGCTTGCCGCCGCCGATGGCGGCGTGGCGCATCGCTTCGATCAGCGGCGCGCGCGTGTCCCCGGGCACCGGAAGCAGCCGGTCGAACGCATCGTCGACGTCGGTCCGGATCGTGGCCAGCGCCATCCGCAGCCGCGCATCGCCGGATTCCTCGAAATCCATTTCAACCGTCGCCATCGAAGCTCTTTGTGCCGCTAGGCTGGCCTTTCGCATCGAGCACGATCGCCTCGATCCGGGCCTGCGCCGCGTCGAGCCGGGCCTGGCAAGCCGCGCGCAGCTTCTCGCCGCGTTCGTAAAGCGTGATCGACTGGTCGAGCGGCACTTCGCCGTCTTCCAGCTGGCGCACCACCTGCTGAAGCGCCTTTAGCGCCTCCTCGAAACTCATTTCGGAAATGTCGGGAGCGTCTTGTGCCATTGCAGACGAGCAATGGCTTGGTGCATGATACGGGTCAAGCGGGTGGCGCCATCGACGGCAGTGCGCTTGGGGAGAAACGCGCATGTTTATCGGGCATTTTGCTCCGGCCTTCGTGGCGGCGGCGGTGACGCCGGACCGGCCGCGGCTCGGCGTCTATTTCATCGCGGCGCAGCTGGTCGACTGGGCGTTCTACCTGTTTGTCCTCGCCGGGATCGAGGATTTCCGCGTGGTCCCCGGCTTTACCGTGATGAAACCCTTCTTTTTCTTCGATTACCCGATCACGCATAGTCTGGTCGGAGCGCTCGGCTGGTCGGTCGGGTTCGGCCTGCTCGCGAGCATGCTGTGGAGCCGCCGTGCCGGATTGCTCGCTGGCGGGGTCGTGTTTTCGCACTGGCTGCTCGATCTCGCTTCGCACGGCCGCGACCTGACCATCGCGGGCGGGCAGGATCGCTTCGGCCTCGGCCTGTGGAACTATCCGCTGGCGTCGATCGGCGTAGAGCTGATCATGACGCTCGCGGCTTTCGCCTTCTACCTGCACCGCACGCGCGGATCGCTGGTCGCGCCGCTGGTGCTGCTGGCCGCGATGGTTGCCATGCAAGTGCTCAACTGGCTGGGCAGCGCGCCGGAAGCGGTTGGTGCCGCGTTGGTGCTCACCGCCCTGCTCGCCACCGGCATTCTGACCGCGTTGGCTTTCTGGTGCGGTGCCGTTCGCGAGACAAAGCCGCCTACGGGGCTGGCGCAAGCTGCCTGACGGGATTAAGCGCGCGTGCATGACTACCACTGCACCTGTGATCACGCCCGAAATCGTCGAACAGCACGGGCTGAGCCCCGAAGAATACGAGCGCGTCCTCTCCGCGCTGGGGCGCGAGCCCAACCTGCTCGAACTCGGCATATTCTCGGTCATGTGGAGCGAGCACTGCTCGTACAAGAGCTCGCGCATCCACCTCAAGAAACTGCCGACCGAGGCCGAGTGGGTGATCTGCGGCCCGGGCGAGAACGCGGGCGTGATCGATATCGGCGATGGGCAGGCGGCGATCTTCAAGATGGAGAGCCACAACCACCCCTCCTACATCGAACCCTATCAGGGCGCGGCGACGGGCGTGGGCGGCATCCTGCGCGATGTCTTCACCATGGGCGCACGCCCAGTGGCAAACGCCAATGCGCTGCGCTTCGGGCGGCCCGACCACCCCAAGATGAAGCACCTGGTGCAGGGCGTGGTCGCAGGGATCGGCGGCTACGGCAATTGCGTCGGCGTGCCTACGATCGCTGGCGAGACCAATTTCGACCCCGCCTACGACGGCAATATCCTCGTCAACGCGATGACCGTGGGCGTCGCCGATGCTGACAAGATCTTCTATTCCGCCGCGACGGGCGTGGGGAACCCCATCGTCTATGTCGGCTCCAAGACCGGACGCGACGGCATCCACGGCGCCACGATGGCCAGCGCCGATTTCGAGGAAGACGCCGAGGCCAAGCGCCCTACCGTGCAGGTCGGCGATCCGTTCACCGAAAAGCTGCTCATCGAGGCGTGTCTGGAGCTTATGGCGACCGACGCGATCGTCGCCATTCAGGATATGGGCGCGGCGGGGCTGACCAGCTCCAGCGTCGAGATGGCGTCGAATGGCGGCGTCGGCATTCGCCTCAAGATGGACGACGTGCCCCAGCGCGAAGAGGGGATGACCCCCTACGAAATGATGCTGAGCGAGAGCCAGGAGCGGATGCTCATGGTCCTCAAGCCCGGCAAGGAAGACATGGCCCGCGCCATCTTCGAGAAGTGGGAGCTGGACTTCGCGGTGATCGGCGAAGTGACCGACACAGGCCGGATGGTGCTCGAATGGCAGGGCGAGGACGTGTGCGACATTCCGCTCGCCCCGCTGGCCGACGACGCACCGCTCTACGACCGCCCCTATCTCGGCCTCGACGAATACAAGGCGTGGGCGGGAATCGCCCCGATGCAGAACGTGCCCGACACCGGCGATCCGGGCGCGGACCTGCTCAAGCTGATGGCCAGCCCCGCCCTCGCCTCGCGCCGGTGGATCTACGAGCAATACGACCGGCAGGTGGGCGCGGATACGCTGCAGACCGGCGGCGATGCAGGCGTGGTGCGCGTGCATGGGACGAAGAAAGCGCTGGCGATCAGCACCGACTGCACCCCGCGCTATGTCCATGCCGACCCCCACGAAGGCGGCAAGCAGGCGGTGGCCGAAGCCTACCGCAACCTGTGCAGCGTCGGCGCGAAGCCGCTCGCGATCACCAATTGCCTGAACTTCGCGAACCCCCAGCGGCCCGAGATCATGGCGCAGATCGTCCATTCGCTGAACGGCATGGGCGAAGCGTGCCGCGCGCTCGATTTCCCCGTGGTGAGCGGCAACGTGTCGCTCTACAACGAAAGCAAGGCGACGGGCGGCGGCTCGGCCATTCTGCCCACCCCTGCCATCGGCGGGGTCGGGCTGCTCGCCGATTACGGCAAGCTCGCGAGCATCGGCTTCAAGACCGAAGGCGACGCGATCTACCTTGTCGCGCCCGAATTCTGGGCCAAGCCCGATCCGGTCCGTTCGCACCTCGGCAAGTCGCTCTGGCTGAAGGAAATCCACGGCCGCGACGAAGGCCGCGCCCCGCCGGTCGACCTCGCTGCGGAGCGCGGTGCGGGCGAGATCGTGCTCCGCCTGATCGAGGAAGGGCTGGTCAACGCGGTCCACGATTGCTCGGACGGCGGACTCGCCGTGACCCTTGCAGAGATGGCACTGGCGGGCGGGATCGGCGCGGAAGTGACGGCGAACGAGGCCTACACCGCGGCGCAGTGGTGGTTCGGCGAGGACCAGAGCCGTTACGTCGTCACCGTCAGCGACACCAATGTCGACGCGTTCAACGCGATCGTCGCCGAAGGGCCGGAAACCGACGAGGCCGAACTGGTCGGCTTCCGCAGACTCGGCACGGTGGGCGGCGACAGCCTGCTGGGCGTTAAGGTGGACGACCTGCGCGCCGCGAACGAGCGCTTCTTCGAGGAGTGGATGGAAGTCTAGAAAATCCGCTCGTCCTGAGCTTGTCGAAGGACCGCTTTTCTTCTTCTGTCTCCGGGGAAGGCAAAAGTACGACCCTTCGACAAGCTCAGGATGAGCGGGAGTTTTTGATGGATACCGACGGCCATACCCCCTTCCCCCCGCTCTCCGATCTGGCGGACGAAGAGCGTGTCGTGCGTGCGCGCGCCGCTTACGAACGGCTCAAGACCCGTCACTCCTGCCGCGATTTCACCGACACTCCGGTCCCACGCGCGGTGATCGAGCAGGCGATCCTTGCCGCGGGCACCGCGCCCAATGGCGCGAACCATCAGCCCTGGCATTTCGCCGCGATCTCCTCACCAGAGAAAAAGCGTGCGATTCGCGAGGCGGCGGAGGCGGAGGAACGCCGCTTCTACGGCGAGGATGGCGACAAACCCAAAGCGAGCGACGAATGGCTCGATGCGCTCGCGCCCCTCGGTACCGACGCGCACAAGCCCTTCCTCGAAACTGCGCCATGGCTCATCGTGTGTTTCGCGCAGCGCAAGGGCGGCATCGCCGAGGATGGCGAAACCCAGAATTACTACGTGAACGAAAGCGTCGGGATCGCCTGCGGAATGCTGATATCGACGCTGCACGAAGCGGGCCTCGCGACGCTCACTCACACGCCCTCGCCGATGGGATTCCTGCGCGAGATATGCGGGCGGCCCGAATGGGAAAAGCCGCTGATGATCGTGGTCGCCGGGCATCCCGCGCCCGATGCGACCGTGCCCGATCATGCGCTGCGCAAGAAGCCGCTCAGCCAGATAGCCAGCTGGCTTTGAACCGCACGTGAGTCCCAGCGCAAGCTGGGACCTTCTCGCGACGAAGACCTCTGGCCGATGGAGGTCCCAGCTTGCGCGGGGACTCGCGATTTACGCCGCGATCGGAGCGCCGGGATCGACCTGAACGTCGCCGAGCAGATCGTAGGGGTCGATGCCCTCTTCGCGCCAGATGCGGTGGCATTCACGATACCAGTGCGGCTCGGGAATGTTCAGCTTCTCCCGTGCTTCCTGCAAATCCATCGCCAGCAGATCGCGGATCGACATGCCGACCAGCGCGGGGCAGGCAGTGCCGGTCTTCTGCGCCTGACGCACCGCCCTGAACACCGGAGCCTTGCTGCCCTTGGTCATCTTCTTGATGTTGAGCGCGCCGGCATAGCCGATCAGCAGGTGGCCCTGGCTCGGCTGCTGGCCGTGGGTGAACAGCAGCACGCACTGCTCGCCCAGCGCATCGCGGCCATAGCCGGTCAGTACATGCATCAGGTCGTGCGTGTCGCGGCTGCGATAGGAGAACCAGGCGACCAGATCGTCGAATTTCTTGCGGCCGAGCTTGTCGGCTTCGGCCACCAGACCGGCTGCCGACAGGCCTTCGCTTTCCATGAAATCGCAATAGGCGTGCGCGACGCTGCCCTTGGGCAGTTTGCGCAGGGTTTCGTGGTCGTCGAGGATCGGCGGAAGGTAGGGCTCTTCCGCCCGCAGGCGTTCGCCCCGCTCGCTCAGCACGAGGTTGCGCACCCGGGTCATGAACCCCTTGTGCGGCAGCGCCTCGAAGATGCGGAAGACGTGGCTGGTATCTTCCTTGTCCTTCAGCAGCTCGCGAAAATGGTGGATCGCCGTCAGCGGACGATATTTTGGCATCGGACGCGCGGGATCGCGCAGCGGCGTACCGTCGCGCGCGGCTTCGACCACGGAGGAATCGAGAGTGACAGGGCTGGCTTCGGTCATGACGAGGTTCCTTACTGACACTCGTGTCAATAAACCATGAACGACAAAGTTCCAAGCCCGTTTAGGGCTCCCTGTACTATGTCCGTCTACTTCATCACCCATCGCTCGCGCTCGATGCCAAGCAGAAGGAGCAGCGCTGTCAGATCCTCTCCGTCGACCCAGCCATTCGCGGCTTCCCGCGTCCTCGGTTTAGCCCGGTAGGCAATGCCGTAATCGGCCGCGACCAGCATCGGTGTATCATTGGCCCCGTCGCCGATCGCGAGCGTGCGCGCGCCGCTGCCGAGCTCGGCCGTCTCCTCGCGCAGGGTGCGTTCCTTGGTCGAACTGTCGCAGATCGGATGCTGGACCTCGCCGCTCAGCTTGCCCCCGTCGATCAGAAGACGGTTGCCGACCACGCGGTCGAACCCCAGTCTTTCGGCAACCGGGTCGGCGAAGCGGTGGAAACCGCCCGTTACCAGAACGCAGCGCGCGCCATGGGCGGAGAGTGTGGCGATCAAGGTTGCCGCGCCCGGTGTCGGCACGATGCGTTCGGCAAGGCAGCGCTCGATGGCGCTTTCCTCCAGCCCTTCGAGCAGCGCGACCCGCTCCGTCAAAGCCCCCGCGAAATCGAGTTCCCCGCGCATCGCGCGCTCGGTGATCTCGGCGACCTGAGCCTTGATACCCGCGAAATCGGCGAGTTCGTCGATGCACTCCTGCCCGATCATGGTCGAATCCATGTCGCTGACGAGCAGCTTCGGAATCGCGATCACGTCATCGGCGAACAGCGCGGCGGAGGGCGCAAGATGTTGCTCGACCAGCGGCGCCACCACCTCGCGCGTTCCCGAAGGAATCGCAATTTCCAGCACATCGCCGCAATGATCGAGCATCGAGGCCCCGGCAAAGGGTTGCCCGGCGTCGGACAAGGCAGCCTCCAGCTCAAGCAGGCTTGCCTGTTCGGGGACAGGCTCTGCTAGGACGCGGGCGATGAGCACGAAAGCAATCTCCGAAAACGACAGGCGGGGGCCGCTCGCGCTCATCGCAGGGCCGACCGCCAGCGGCAAGAGCGCGCTGGCCATCGAGCTCGCGCAGACGCTGGCGAGGGACGGCCGCAAGGGTGTGATCGTGAATGCCGACAGCGCGCAGGTCTATACCGACCTCGCCGTTCTGAGCGCGCGGCCTTCACCGGCAGAGATGGCGCGAGCGGAGCATCGCCTGTTCGGGGTCTGGGATGGCGCGCAGGCCTGTTCGGCGGCGGACTGGGCCGAGGCGGCCAAGCACGAGATAACGGATATCCACGCGAGCGGTGCGGTGCCGATCCTGGTCGGCGGAACAGGGCTCTATATCCGCACGCTGCTCGACGGGATCGCGCCGATTCCAACGATACCCGGCCATGTGCGCGAGGCGGTGCGCGCGCTGCCCACCGGCGATGCCTATGCCGCGCTTGCGGTGGAAGACCCGGCCAGCCATTCCCGGCTCGACCCGAACGATGCCCAGCGGGTCGCCCGCGCGCTGGAGGTGGTCCGCGCGACCGGGCTGAGCCTCGGCGACTGGCAGCAGCGGCGCGAAGGCGGGATCGCGGACCGGATCGACCTCGCCCCCGTCATCCTCCTGCCCGAGCGCGAATGGCTCTACGCCCGGTGCGACGCGCGTTTTGCGGCAATGATGGAGGAAGGCGCGGTGGAAGAGGTCGAAGCGCTGCTGGTGCGCGATCTCGACCCCGATCTGCCCGTGATGCGCGCTATCGGCGTGCGTGAGATCGCCGGTTGGCTGCGCGGGGAGTATTCGCGCGAGGACGCTATCGCGAAGGGCCAGCAGGCAACCCGCAACTACGCCAAGCGGCAATATACCTGGCTGCGGCACCAACCCCCCGAAGACTGGCCGCGTGTCGAATCCGCCGAGGATGCTCTGGCATTATTTATCAGACCTGATAATTCGACTGAAGGAGAGGAGGCCCTATGACCGAAGAGATTCTCGAACCCGAGCTGCCGATCATCGATCCGCACCACCACCTGTGGGATTTGCGGTCCATGATGGAGACGCTCCCGGCGCCCCAGCATCCTTTCATCGAGACAGTCAGGCGTTCCGCCTACTACACGTTCGACGCATTGCATGCCGATACGCACAGCGGCCACCGCATCCTCGGGACGGTCTACATGGAATGCGGCGCATTCTACGATCCATCGCGAGGCGAGGAGATGCAGGTCGTCGGCGAGGTTGAGTTCGTCAACGGCGTCGCAGCGCAGGGTGCAAGCGGGCTCTATGGACCTTACCGCCCCTGTGCAGGGATCGTCGGCCACGCGGACATGAGGCTGGGCGCGCGTGCCAAGCCCGTACTCGAAGCACTGGTGCAGGCTGGAAATGGTCGTTTCCGCGGCATCCGGCACGTCGGAGCGTGGGATGCCGATCCCGACGTGACGGGCATCCCCTTCCACGCGCCCGAAGGCCTCTATCGCGACGCCACATTCCGCGAAGGCATCAAGGCGCTGGGCGAACTGGGACTGAGCTTCGATGCCTGGCTGCTGGAGCCCCAACTGGGTGACGTCATAGACCTGGCGCGCAGCTTCCCCGATCTGCCCATCTGCCTCGATCATTGCGGTACACCGCTCGGCTACGCCTCCTACGAAGGGAAGCTGACCGAACGCTTCGACACGTGGAAGGCCTCGATCGAAGAGCTTGCCCGGTGCGACAACGTGGTCGTGAAGCTGGGAGGCCTCGCGATGCCGTTCTGCGCCCTCCCGCCCGAGGGCCCCGAGGCCGGGCTGTCCTCGCAAGAGCTCGCCGATCTCTGGCAGCCCTATCTGGAAACCTGCATCGAGGCTTTCGGCCCGAACCGCGCGATGTTCGAGAGCAACTACCCGGTCGACAAGTGGGCGGGCAGCTATGCGACTATCTGGAACGCCTTCAAGCGGGTGGCAAAGGACATCTCGGCCGAGGACAAGCATGCCCTGTTCGCGGGCACCGCAGCGCGCTTCTATGCGATCGAACATTGTCTCGACTTGACGTAACGGCAGGCTCGACTTCGCGCTCTGTCTCGGCATAGACGCTTGCACGTCCCAGTCTCGCAAAAGAGAGTTCCCTATGCCCCTGCCCGCCCCGTTCGACCGTATGCGCCTGCCCGTTATCGGGTCGCCCCCGTTCATCGGCTCGGGGCCTGAACTCGTGATCGCACAGTGCAAGGCGGGGATCGTCGGCAGCTTTCCCGCGCTGAATGCGCGGCCTTCGGGCATGCTCGACGAATGGCTGCACCGAATCACCGAGGAACTGGCCGCGCATAACCGCGACAATCCCGACAACCCGGCAGCGCCCTTCGCGGTCAACCAGATCGTCCATCGCTCCAACGCCCGGCTCGAGGAAGACATGGCCGTGTGCGAGAAATGGCAGGTGCCGCTCGTCATCACCTCTCTGGGCGCTCGCGAGGAGGTGTTCCAGGCGGTGAAAAACTGGGGCGGGATCACGATGCACGACGTCATCAACAACCGCTTCGCTCACAAGGCGATCGAAAAGGGCGCGACCGGCCTGATCCCCGTTGCCGCGGGTGCGGGCGGCCATGCGGGCACGCAGTCGCCTTTCGCCCTGATGCAGGAAATCCGCGAGTGGTTCGACGGGCTGGTGGCGCTTTCGGGTTCGATCGCCAGCGGTCGCTCCGTCCTTGCCGCGCAGGCGCTGGGCGCCGATTTCGCCTATATCGGCAGCGCCTTCATCGCGACCGAGGAAGCGAATGCCGACGAGGCCTACAAGCAGGGCATCGTGGAAGGCAGCGCCGAAGGCATCGTCTACACCAACCTGTTCACCGGCGTTCACGGCAATTATCTGCGCAGCTCGATCGAGACAGCCGGGCTCGATCCCGACAACCTGCCCGAAAGCGACCCGTCGAAGATGAACTTCGGCAGCGGCGGCAATTCCAAGGCCAAGGCCTGGAAGGATATCTGGGGCTCGGGCCAGGGCGTCGGCGCGGTGAAATCCGTCGGCACGGTCGCCGAGACGGTCGACCGGCTGGAACGCGAATATGCCAAGGCCAAGGCCGATCTGGCGGAGGCTTCGCGCGGGTTCGGCGACTAGCCCGGCCAGACGCGCACGAACCGCCCGTTGGCGGACGGTTCGAGTCGCAACGGGTACCCGTCGGGCGTCGCGAGCTGGCCGACCTGGTCCTGCTTGCCCGCGTAGAACAGGTGAGCGAACAGAAGCCGGGCCAGCGCCTGCTCGTCGCCCCGCACCAGCGCGGGCTCGATGCGAAATTCCTGCCCGGTGAAGTAGCTCAACCCGTGGCTCTGGATCGCGCCGTCGAGCGTCGGCCGGAAGCTCGCCAGCAGCCCCGCAGGCACATCGCCCCGCGTCTGCCAGGCATCGAGATGGGCGGAGAGACGCTCGAGATCGATCGCGACCCCGCCGGGGGCCCAGCAAATCGCCACGCCGTCGAAAGTTTCGGCTATCCCGCGGGCGAGCAGGAACCATTCCCGAAGAATCGCAAGGCTGCGCCTGCCCGCCGCGATATGCGGGCCGAGCCGGAGCGACGCGGCGCTGCTGCGCGAGGGCAGGACCGTTTCGCGCATCGCTTCGTCACTGCCTGTTTGAGGGATGGGGATCGCAGGGCCCGGAGCCAGCCCGACGAGATCGAATCCCAGGCCGGAGCGTTGCAGCGCAAGCCCGCTGGGCGGTGCGATGTCGATCGGGTGCTCGTATTCCGCGAGATCGGGGCCGTCGGCATCGGCAAACGCCGCCGCCGCGCATTCCTGCCGCACGCGCCGGGCGGTCGGGCGGCGGTCGCGCGGAAACAGGATCAGCATATCGTCGCCGATCTCGGGCGCGTCGGCCAGAGCCTGATTACCGGACATGCACACCTCCCTTGCCGCCCCCGCTACCCCGCCGCTTTGCGCGTGTCGTAAGGGCTCGTCGAGAGGCAAGCGAGGGCGTTTGTTCCGAAATGGAGCGGCCCCAGCGAGAACCGGAGGAGTTCAGAAAACGCCCATCGAAAGGCCTTCGGCCATCGCCTCCCCCAGCGCCGCGCATTCGTCGAGCCGGTCCTGCGGCACGGTTTTCTCCGCGAGAATCTCCTCCGGCGTCTGCGCATCCATATTGACGATCACCGGGTCGGCCACCCGTTTCAGTCGCCAGCCTTGCGCAATCCGGTTGATCTGCGCCTGCGCGCCCTCCCCGTCCGAGCCCGCCGAGATCATGGTCGCAAAGGCACGGCCCTCGATCCTGCCGAGCACCGGGTAATAGCAGCGGTCGAACATCTCCTTCATCATGCCCGACATGGTTGCGAGATTTTCGGGGCATACGAACAGGTAGCCTTTGGCACCCAGCAGATCGTCGGGCTCCACCTCTTCCGCAGCGAGCAGCCGGGCCGCATCCCCCGCCCCTTCGGCGGCGGCGCGTGCCAGCGCCTCGCTCGCCCCGGTGCGGCTGTGCCATGCGATGAGAAGCGGAGTTTCGGTCATGCCCTCCAAACTCGGGCGCGGCTGTCGAAAGTCAACGGGGACGCGCTTTGTTCCCGCCCCGGAACACGCTAGACTGAGGCGATGGCGACGACGGCTCCCACTTCCAATTTCACTTTTGTCTGCGGTGTCGATCGCTCGCTCGGCGGACGCAGCTGGCGCTGGCGCGGTGGCCGCAACCAGTACGGGGATGCCGCGGCGGGCCTTGGCGACGATATTCTGACCCAGCTCCTGCTGGCGCGCGGGGTCACGCGCGACGATCTGGACCGGCAGCGCGATCCCAAGCTTGCGGCCTTTCTCCCCGACCCGTCCATCTTTCAGGACATGGAGGTGGCCGCAGAGCGGCTCGCACAGGCGATCCTGACCCGCGAGAAGGTGACGATTTACGGCGATTACGATGTCGACGGCGCAACCTCTGCCGCGCTGCTGATCCGCCTGTTCCGCATGCTGGGGCACGAAGCGGACTACTACATACCCGACCGCCTGCTCGAAGGCTACGGCCCCAGCGGCGATGCACTGGTGAAGCTGGGCGAGGAAGGATCGAGCCTCGTCGTGACGGTCGATTGCGGCGCGATGGCGCACGAAGCGCTGGCGGCGGCGCGCGATGCGGGCGTCGACGTGATCGTGATCGACCACCACAAGTGCTCGCCCGAGCGCCCTGCGGCGGTCGCGCTGGTCAATCCCAACAGGCTCGACGAAGCCGACGAGGCGGCGGCGCACGGCCATCTCGCCGCCGTCGGTGTCGCATTCCTCGTCGCCATCGCTCTGGTCCGCAAGTTGCGCGAGAGTGGCTATTTCGCGGATCGCAAGGAACCGGACCTGCGCGGCCTGCTCGATCTGGTGGCGCTGGGCACGGTGGCCGATGTCGCCGCGCTCCACGGGCTAAACCGCGCCTTCGTGTCGCAGGGCCTCAAGGTGATGGCCAAGCGCGCCAATACGGGCATGAGCGCGCTGATCGACGCGAGTCGACTGACCCGAGCGCCGGTCTGCTCC
>PAVA01000039.1 GCA_002712945.1 Citromicrobium sp. | reverse complement strand
TCACACGGGTGGCGCGAGCCTACTTCTGCAGCTCGGCGAAGGCCCACTCGATCCACGGCAGCAGGCGCGCGATGTCTTCGCTCTCCACCGTACCGCCGCACCAGATGCGCAAGCTCGGCGGGGCGTCGCGATAGCCGTTGAAGTCGTAGCCGACGCCTTCGGCTTCCAGCATCTTGTAAATCTTGCCGGGCACCGCGGCCTGCTCGTCTTCCGAGAGACTATCGAACCACTCTCCCTGGAAGACGAAGCACACGCCGGTGTTGGTCCGCTTGGCCGGATCGTCGACCATGTTGCGCACGTAAGGCGTCGCCTCGATCCAGTCGGTCAGCACCTTGGCATTGGCGTTGGCGCGTTCGATCATCGCGGGCAGCCCGCCGATCGACTTCGCCCATTCGAGCGCGGCGATGTAATCCTCGGTCGCCAGCATCGAGGGCGTGTTGATCGTCGCGCCCTCGAAGATCGCGGTGTTGAGCTTGCCGCCCTTCTTCAGGCGGAACAGCTTGGGCAGCGGCCATTCGGGATCGTAGCTTTCGATCCGCTCGACCGCCTTGGGGCTGAGGATCAGCATGCCGTGCTGCGCTTCGGAGCCCATCACCTTCTGCCAGGAATAGGTCGTCGCATCGAGCTTGGGCCAGTCCATCTCCTGCGCGAAGATAGCGCTGGTCGCGTCGTTGATAGTGATCCCCTTGCGGCCTGGCTCAAGCCAGTCGGTGTTGGGAATGCGCGCGCCGGATGTCGTCCCGTTCCAGGTGAAGACGACGTCGTTGTCCTGCGGGATCGAATTGAGATCGGGGATTTCGCCATAAGGCGCGTCGAGCACCTGCAGGTTCGGCAGCTTCAGCTGCTTGACCGCGTCCTGGATCCAGACATTGCCGAAGCTTTCCCACGCGGCGACCGTGGCGGGGCCGGCGCCCAGCATCGTCCACATCGCGCATTCGAGCGCGCCGGTATCCGAGGCGGGCATGATCCCGACGAGGTAATCCTCGGGAATTCCGAGCAGCTCTTTCGACAGGTCGATCGCGTATTTCAGGCGCGCCTTGCCAACCGAAGAACGGTGCGAACGGCCCAGCGATTCGGTTTGGAGCTTGTCGAGCGACCAGCCGGGAAACTTGGCGGTCGGACCGGACGAAAAGAAAGGGCGCTCCGGACGGAGCGTCGGCTTGGTATCAGTCATGTCATGCTTCTCCTTGCAGAGAGCGCGCGCGGCGTTGGGACCGCGTGGCCCACGCGCGGCAATAAAGTTGCGCTGGAGCAAGTCAATGCGAAACGCATCTCTATCGACAGGGCGGAGCGTCTGTTCGACGGATCGAACGGGCATCCCTCCCCACGAGCACCCCTCGCCAAGCGGCTCGCGCGCGCCTAAGGCGAGCCGCCATGGACGTCACCGACCTGCGCATCGCCCTTGTCAGCGGCAACTACAACATGGTCCGCGACGGGCCGACCCAGGCGCTCAACCGTCTGGTGGGTCATGTGCTGGAGCTGGGCGGCGCGGTGCGCATCTTCGCGCCGACCGTGAAGAATCCGCAGGTCGCTGCGGTCGGCGAGATCGTCTCCGTACCCTCGATCGCAATTCCCGGCCGCTCCGAATACCGTGTGCCGCTGGGGCTGACGGGCAAGAGCAAGGAGAAGTTCGAGGCCTTCCGCCCCAACCTCGTCCATGTCGCCAGCCCCGACCGCACCTGTCGCCAGGCGGTCGACTGGGCGCGCAAGAATAATGTCCCGGTGCTCGGTTCGGTCCACACCCGGTTCGAGACCTATCCGCGCTATTACAAGCTCGGCTTTCTGGAGCCCGCGGTCGAGGCGTGGCTGCGCGCCATGTACCGCAAGTGCGACGCGCTTGTCGCCCCGTCCGAAGGCATGGTCGACGTGCTGCGCGCGCAGAAGATGAACGACGATATCGGCATCTGGACCCGCGGGATCGACCGGGAGGTGTTCCATCCGGGCGCGCGCGACATGGAATGGCGGCGGTCGCTCGGCATCGGGGACGAGGAGGTGGTGATCTCCTTCCTCGGCCGCCTGGTGATGGAAAAGGGGCTCGACGTCTTCACCGACTCGATCATCGCGCTCCGCAAGCGCCAGGTACCGCACCGGGTGATGGTCATCGGCGAAGGGCCCGCGCGCGGCTGGTTCGAGAAGGCTTTGCCCGGCGGCATCTTCGTCGGCCACCAGGGTGGCAAGGATCTGGGCCGCGCGGTCGCCAGCAGCGACATTTTCTTCAACCCCTCGATCACCGAGACCTTCGGCAACGTCACGCTGGAACACATGGCCTGCGCCATTCCGGTGGTCGCGGCGAACGCCACCGGCAGTTCCAGCCTCGTCGCCGACGGGGAGACAGGCGTTCTGGTGACGCCGGGCGATGTCGAGGGCTTTGCAAACGCGCTCGCCCCCTATTGCATCGATCCGGAATTGCGCGCGCGCCACGGCGCGGCAGGGCTGGCACGCAGCCAGCCCTACACCTGGGAGGCGATCAACGCCTCGATGGTCGATACCTACCTGCGGCTCGCCAATGCCCGAAAAAAGCAGGATGGGCCGCAGGCAGGATAGTCAGCGCAGCACGCCGCGATTCTTCATCGCCCGCGCGTAGAGGATCAGCAGCAGTTCGATCGCGAAGATCGCGATGGTCATGCCGATCTGGAAGCCGGTCATCTCGATCCCCGGCATCGGGTCCACGTATTGCATCGCGAAGGAGATCACGGTGCCGATAAAGCTCAGGATGAAGGCGTAATACGCAAGGCGGGTCCGCAGCAGCAGCAGGATCGAGCCGAGCACGGCTCCCCAGATGCCGACGGCCCAGGCGGTGTGAAACAGGATCGACTGGCCTTGGTAGTATTCGGCGACAGCCTGAGCACTCACCCCCATCATGTCCGCCATCCGGCCCAGATATTCCAGATTGCCCGTCTGCGTCTGGATATAATCGTTCGCACCGAAGGCGTGCCACAGCAGCGAGACCACGCCGACCACCCACAGGTGCCACGGCGTCTTCGTTTCGAGTTCGTCGTCCATTGGTTCGTCCCTCTCCCACAAGGTGCGACCCCTGCGCGGAGCTTAGCCCGCCCCATGGGATTGGCAAGTCGCGCCAAGCGCCCCTATCTCGCTGCCCATGGCCGATCTTTTCGGGGACGATCCCCCACCCCCTGCCTCCGCTCCCGACCAGCCGCGCGAAGATGCGCCGCTGGCGGACCGCCTGCGCCCGCGCACCCTCGATGAGGTCGTCGGGCAGGAGCATCTGACCGGGCCGGAAGGCTCGATCGGGCGGATGGTGGCGGCGGGGCGCCTCTCCAGCATGATCCTGTGGGGCCCGCCGGGCACGGGCAAGACGACCATTGCGCGTCTGCTTGCCGATGCCGTGGGGATGCGCTTCGCCGCCGTCAGCGCGGTGTTCAGCGGCGTGGCAGACCTGAAGAAGGCCTTTGCCGAGGCGGACAAGGCCGCGCAGGCAGGGCAGAAGACGCTGCTCTTCGTGGACGAGATTCACCGCTTCAACCGCGCGCAGCAGGACGGCTTCCTCCCTTTCGTTGAGCGCGGCACGGTGACGCTGGTCGGCGCGACGACCGAGAACCCCAGCTTCGCCCTCAACGCCGCGCTGCTCAGCCGCGCACAGGTGCTGATCCTCGAGCGATTGGGGCACGAGGCGCTGGGCGAATTGCTGACCCGCGCCGAGGAGCTGGAGCGCCCCCTCCCCCTCACCGATGACGCGCGCGCCGCGCTGATCGCTTCGGCCGATGGTGACGGCCGCTTCCTGCTCAACCAGGCGGAAACGCTGTATAATGCGGGGCTGACGGAGCCACTCGATCCCGCAGGGCTCGGCAGCTTCCTGCAGCGCCGCGTGGCGGTGTACGACAAGGACCGCGACGGGCACTACAACTTGATTTCCGCGCTGCACAAGGCGGTGCGCGGGAGCGACCCCGACGCCGCGCTCTATTACCTCGCGCGGATGCTGACCGCTGGCGAAGAGCCGCGCTATCTCGCGCGGCGGCTGGTGCGCATGGCAGTGGAGGATATCGGCATGGCCGACCCGGCAGCGCTCACCCAGTGCATCGCCGCGCGCGACGCGTACGAATTTCTCGGCAGCCCCGAGGGCGAGCTGGCGCTGGTGCAGGCGTGCATCTATCTCGCGACGGCGCCCAAATCGAACGCATCCTACAAGGCGGCCAACACCGCCTGGCGCGTGGCGAAGGAAACCGGCAGCCTCACCCCGCCCAAGAACATCCTCAACGCGCCCACGAAGCTGATGAAGGACATCGGCTATGGCGAGGGCTATGCGTACGATCACGCCGCCGAGGACGCGTTTTCGGGCGACAATTACTGGCCCGACGAGATGGAGCCCCAGAGCTTCTACCAGCCGACCGGGCGTGGGTTCGAGAAGCGCGTGGCGGAGCGAATGGAGTTCTGGAACGCGCGACGCAAAGGCCGGGATTGAACCGCTTTTCCCATTTCCTCGCGATCGACTGGTCGGGCGCGCGCGGCGAGCGGCATGCGGGAATCGCGCTCGCGCTGGCCGATGCGCGCGGCGGCCCGCCGCAGTTGGTCGAAGCGGAGCGCAAGTGGAGCCGGGCCGAAGTCCTCGCTTTCCTTCGCGACGACCTGCCACCCGATACGCTGGTCGGCATGGATCTCGGCATCGCCCTACCCTTCGCCGATTGTGGCGCCTTCTTCCCGGGCTGGGAAGGCTCGCCACCCGATGCGAAGGCGCTGTGGGCGCTGGTCGACAGTCTTTCCGCCGACGATCCGCATCTGGAGGCTGGCGGAGTTCTTCGGCACGACGAGCTGGCACGCTATTTCCGCCACGGCGGCGCAAACGAGGGCGACCGCTTCCACGCGCCCGATGCGGCCAGCCGCGAGGGCCGCTTTCGCGTCGCGGAAGAAACCCAGCGCGCCATGGGCTGCCGCCCGGTCTCCAACTTCAACCTCGTCGGCGCGGCGCAGGTCGGCAAGTCGAGCCTCACCGGCATGCGCCTGCTCCACCGGCTGAACCATGTGCTGCCCGTGTGGCCGGTCGACCCGCTGCCACGCGAAGGATCGGTTCTCGTCGAAATCTACACCGCGCTCGCCTCGCTCGAGGCACTGCCCGCCCGCCGCGGGCGCAAAATCAGGGACCACGCGCTGCTGGACGAAGGACTGGCCGCGCTCGGTTCGGCCCCCGTGGCGGGCACCGGCCCTCTCGACGATCACAGCGCGGATGCCCTGCTCACCGCCGCATGGCTGAGGAAGAATGGCGAGGATGCGGCGCTATGGACGCCGCGCGGGCTCACCAGGGCAGTGGCCCGAACGGAGGGCTGGACGTTCGGCGCGCGCTAGCGATCAGGCCGGGATGGCAGACAGGTCCCCGCCGAGGCGTTCGAGCATTTCGAGATTGCGCCGTTCGGCCTGGGCAGGAATGAGGAACGCATCCACCAGCCACCACACGCCCAGCACGATCCAGCCGAGGAAGAACGGAACCCAGCCGAGCAACAGCAAGGTAAGCTGGATGGCCCCGCTGCCGATGTGGCCCAGATAGAAACGGTGCGCCCCGAAAGTGCCCAGGAAAAGCCACAGGATATAGGCCGCGGCGATCGATTTCTTCTGCGCGTCGTATTGCAGTTGCGTGCGGAGATTCTGGTCCACTTCGTTTTCCTTGCTTGGGTGCGTTAACCATAACAGATCGGGGCGGATTTGCCAAAGATCGGCGGTTTGCATTCGACCGGTGTCGAACCACGCTCGACCTGTGCAAGCGGGCTGGACGCAGGCGCAGTTTTGCCGCAATGCGCGTCGCCAGGAAGGGCCGGTTTAGCTCAGCTGGTAGAGCAGCGGTTTTGTAAACCGAAGGTCGGGGGTTCGAGTCCCTCAACCGGCACCACAGGCCCCCTTTCCCGCTGGACTTGACCCAGATCAAGGAAAGGCCTCCTCTGTCGCGGTACGCCCCGGCCGCCAACAGAGGATCAGAGCCATGAATTTCCCCGATTTGTTCGACGAATTCGCCGCGCGCGTGCTCCCTGCGACCCTTACCGATGCCGCGATCCTGCGCCTGCGGCACGAAGCCTTTGCCGAGGATCTGCCGCCCGGCGGGCGGCTCGACCTCGACGAGAACCGCGCGCATTTCGTCTTCGTGGGCAGCGGCGCGACGAAGCTCGCCGCCTATGTCTCGACCGAACGCGAACAGATTGTCGCGTTCAACTTCGCGGGCGACATCGTGCATGTGCCGGAGCGCGGGCGGTACAATTTCGCACTGACCGCCCTGGTGGAAAGCGAGATTCTCGTGATGCCGGCGGACAGCTTCCTCGGTGCCGCGCCGGAGAGTTGCGGGCTGCTGCGGATCGCATCGGAAGAGACCATGCGCGCGCTCGCCCTGAGCAGGGAGAACGCGATCATGCTCGGCCGAAGATCGGCCCGCGAGCGGGTGGCATGCTTCGTCCTCGACCTGTGGGAACGCCTGGCCCCTGCGAACCGGCACGATGCGCCGATCGAGCTGCCGATGTCGCGCGGAGAGATCGCGGAAAGCCTGGGCCTGACGATCGAAACCGTCAGCCGTCAGTTCAGCGAACTCAAGGAGTTGGGGCTGATCGAAACACGCGGTCGCTCTGTTCTGCGGGTGCTCGATCCCGAGGGTCTCAAGCGCTGTACGGGGCAACTCGCGGTCGCAGCATAAAATATTTGTAATTTGATCTCAATCAATGCGTTGATATCCGTGCGGCCCTAGGGATGCCGCAAACGGAAGGGGCAGTTCATGCAAATCGAAGCAGCGCTGGGAAGGGTCGGATTGTGGTTCGTCCTGCTTCTCCTGGCAGTGGGTGCGGCGGCAACCGCCAAGGACGCCGGCTTTGCCGCGCACGCGGTGATCATCGGGGTGATCGCGTTCGCGATGATCTGGATTACCGCCGGGCGGTTCGACCCGCTCGGCACCGGGCGAACCTTTTTCAAGATGCCCGACTCGCCCACGAAGTACGACGACGAGATCGTGCGCTGGGGCGTGATCGCGACGATGGGCTGGGGTATCGTCGGCCTGCTCGCGGGCGTGTTCATCGCCTCGCAGATGGCCTTTCCCTGGCTCAACGTGGAGCCCTACCTCAATTTCGGTCGGCTGCGCCCCCTCCACACCTCAGCGGTGATCTTCGCCTTCGGCGGCAACGCCCTGCTGGCGACCAGCTTCTACGTCGTGCAGCGCACCTGCCGCACGCAGCTGGCGCTGCCCAGCCTCGCCCGCTTCGTCTTCTGGGGCTACCAGCTGTTCATCGTTCTCGCTGCGACGGGCTATGTCCTGGGTGTCACGCAGAGCCGCGAATATGCGGAGCCCGAATGGTACGTCGACCTGTGGCTGACGATCGTGTGGGTGGCATACCTCGCGGTGTTCGTCGCCACGCTGCTCAAGCGTAACGAACCGCACATCTACGTCGCCAACTGGTTCTACCTCGCCTTCATCGTGACCATCGCGATGCTGCACGTGGTCAACAACCTGGCGGTGCCCGTCAGCTTCCTGGGCTCGCGCAGCTACAGCGCCTTTGCCGGCGTGCAGGATGCGCTGACCCAGTGGTGGTACGGCCACAACGCGGTCGGGTTCTTCCTGACCGCCGGCTTCCTGGCGATGATGTACTACTTCGTGCCCAAGCAGGCGGAACGGCCCATCTACAGCTACCGCCTGTCGATCATCCACTTCTGGTCGCTGATCTTCCTCTACATCTGGGCGGGCCCGCACCACCTGCACTATACCGCGCTGCCCGACTGGGCGCAGACGCTGGGCATGGTGTTCTCGGTGATGCTGTGGATGCCGAGCTGGGGCGGCATGATCAACGGCCTGATGACGCTCAACGGCGCATGGGACAAGATCCGCACCGACCCGATCATCCGCATGATGGTGATGGCGCTGGCCTTCTACGGCATGAGCACCTTCGAGGGGCCGATGCTGTCGATCAAGGCGGTCAACAGCCTGTCGCACTACACCGACTGGACCATCGGCCACGTCCATTCGGGCGCGCTCGGCTGGAACGGCATGATCACCTTCGCCTGCGTCTACTACCTCGTTCCGCGCCTGTGGCAGCGCGAGCGGATGTATTCGCTGCGGATGATCAACTGGCACTTCTGGCTCGCGACCGTGGGCATCGTCTTCTACGCCGCGAGCATGTGGGTCGCGGGGATCATGCAGGGTCTGATGTGGCGTGAATACGGGCCCGACGGCTACCTGGTACACAGCTTCGCCGACACGGTGGCGGCCCTGCACCCCATGTTCATCATGCGGATGACCGGCGGGTTGCTGTACCTCTCGGGCGCGCTGGTGATGACCTACAACATCTGGATGACGCTGGCGGGCAAGGTGCGCGAGGAAGCGCCGATGACCGAGACGCCCTACGACGCCGAGAAAGACAAGCCGATTGTCGGCGCACGGCCTTCTGCCGAACCCGATGCCGTGCCCGCCGAATAGGATCCCGAGATGAGCCTTACGCAGCAACACAAAAAGCTGGAGCGAAACATCACGCTCCTCGCCGTGGCCACCTTCGTCACGGTCGCCATCGGGGGCGCGGTGGAAATCGCGCCGCTGTTCTGGATCGACAACACGATCGAGGAGGTGGAGGGCGTGCGCCCCTACAGCCCGCTCGAACAGGCGGGGCGCGACATCTACATCCGCGAAGGCTGCTATTCGTGCCACAGCCAGATGATCCGCCCGTTCCGCGACGAGGTGGAGCGCTACGGCCACTACTCGCTGGCGGCCGAGAGCATGTACGACCATCCGTTCCAGTGGGGTTCCAAGCGGACCGGGCCCGATCTCGCCCGCGTCGGCGGCCGCTATTCGGACGAATGGCACGTCCAGCATCTCGAAGACCCGCAGAGCGTGGTGCCCGAAAGCATCATGCCGCAATACGGCTTCCTGGCGGAGCGCAACCTGAAGATCGCCGATGCGCGGGCCATGCTGCGCGCGCTGCAAACCGTCGGCGTGCCCTATAGCGACCGCGATCTGGAGATGGCGGAAGCCGATCTGTTCGCGCAGGCCGATCCGAACATGGACGCAGGCGATCTCGCGGAACGCTATCCCAAGGCGCAGATCCGCGATTTCGATGGCGACCCCGACCGCGTGACCGAGATGGATGCGCTGATCGCCTATCTCCAGATGCTCGGCACGCTGGTCGATTTCGAAAGCGGCGCCCCGCTCGAGGAACTGGCCGAGGAGACGGGTCGATGAGCCTTTACGAAGAGCTGCGCCATTTCGCCGACAGCTACGGCCTGCTGGTCATCCTGCTGATCTATCTCGGGCTTTGCCTGTGGCCGTTCAGGCCGGGCGGCAAGCACCGCATGAAAGAAGCAGCCCACTCCATTTTCGAGGACGAGGCCGATGGCCGATAAGCGCGTTGATGAACCGACCGGCACCGAATTCGTCGGGCATGAATGGGACGGGATCGAGGAACTCGATACGCCTATGCCCCGCTGGTGGCTGTGGACCTTTTACCTGACGATCATCTTCTCGATCGTCTACGTGATCCTCTATCCGGCCTGGCCGATGGTGGAAAAGGCGACCGACGGCGTGCTGGGCTGGTCCAGCCGCGGCGAGTTGGCTGAGGAGATGGCACTGGCCGAGCAGGCACAGGCGAGCTTCCGCGAACAGCTGGCCCGCACCCCGATCGAGCGGTTGCCCGACGATAGCGAGTTGATGGCGCAGGCCGTCGCCGGGGGCCGGGCCGCGTTTCAGGTCAATTGCAGCCAGTGCCACGGCTCGGGCGGTGCGGGCGACCAGAAGCTCGGCTACCCGAACCTCAACGACGATGCCTGGCTGTGGGGGGGCGACCTGAGGGCCATCGAATACACGATCGTCCACGGGGTTCGCTGGGCGGACGACGACGAGACTCGCCAGAGCGTGATGCCGCCTTTCGAAGGCGCTTTCGACGAGGCCCAGCTGAGCGCGGTGGTCGACCATGTCCTCTCGCTCGGCGGCAAGGCGCAGCCGAACGCTGCGGGCGCGCAGATCTTTGCGGACAACTGCGCAGCGTGCCACGGGGCCAACGGCGAAGGCGGGCGCGAATTCGGCGCCCCCACCCTGAACGACGCGATCTGGCTGCGCGGGGGCGAACGGGCCGACCTGCGGCGGCAGATTCTTAACCCCCGGATGGGTGTGATGCCCGCCTGGGGCCAGCGGCTCGATCCGGTGACGATCAAGATGCTTGCCGCTTATGTCCATTCGCTCGGGGGAGGCGAAGACTTCGTAGAGGTCGCCGAAGATCCCGAGGTAGAGGTCGATGAACAACCCTGACGACACCAAGCCGGGCACGACCCGCGACTGGACCGTGATGGTGGACGACGGGCTCGCCAAAACGAACGAGCCCGTCTCCAGCGCGGTGGCGGAGCCAGGCGCGACCACGCGCAGGCACGAACCGCACGAGTCGCCGCGCACACCGGTACCGGAAAAGCTCTACGAGAAGCGCAAGGCGGTCCATAACAAGCGGATCGACGGCCCCTTCCGCCGCTTCAAGTGGTTCGTGATGCTCGTCACCCTGACGATCTACTATATCACGCCTTGGATCAGGTGGGATCGCGGGCCTTTCGCGCCCGACCAGGCGGTGCTGGTCGATCTCGCCAACCGCCGTTTCTACATGTTCGGGATCGAGATCTGGCCCCACGAATTCTACTTCGTCGCCGGGCTGCTCATCATGGCAGGCATCGGCCTGTTCCTCGTCACCAGCGCTGTCGGCCGCGCATGGTGCGGCTATGCCTGCCCGCAAACGGTGTGGACCGACCTGTTCCAGCATGTCGACCGCTTCGTCGACGGGGATCGCAACGCCCGCATGCGGCTCGACAAGGCACCATGGGGCCCCAAGAAGATCGCCCGGCGCGGCTTCAAATGGTCGATCTACCTTGCGATCAGCCTCGCCACCGGCGGCGCGTGGATTCTCTACTTCGCCGACGCGCCCACGCTGTTCGCGGACTTCTTCACCGGCCAGGCCCCGCCGGTCGCCTACATCACGGTTGGCATCCTCACCGCCACGACCTTCGTCCTCGGCGGCTTCATGCGCGAACAGGTGTGCATCTACATGTGCCCCTGGCCGCGCATCCAGACTGCGATGCTGGACGAGAAATCGCTGATCGTCACCTACAAGGACTGGCGCGGCGAACCGCGCGGCAGCCTCAAGAAATCGCAGAAAGACCCCGAACATTACGGCGACTGCATCGATTGCAACCAGTGCGTCGCGGTATGCCCCACGGGGATCGACATCCGCGAAGGGCCGCAGATCGGCTGCATCACCTGCGCGCTGTGCATCGATGCGTGCGACCGGGTAATGAAGGACATCGGCCGCCCGCGCGGGCTGATCGACTATGCCACGCTGGAAGCCTGCCGCGAGGAAGCACAGGGCCACCCGGCGACCCCTGCGTGGAAGGCCCTGCTGCGCCCGCGCACCTTCGTCTACTTCGGCGTCTGGGGTGCGATCGGTGCCGCGCTGCTGTTCGCGCTCGGCACCCGCACGCATACCGACCTCACCGTGTCGCCCGATCGCAATCCGCCCTTCATGCTGATGAGCGACGGGTCGATCCGCAATTCCTACACGCTCAAACTGCGCAACATGGAAAGCCGCCCGCGCGAGATGGAGGTTTCGATCGAAGGCCTCCCCGGCGCGCGGATGTGGACCAATACGATCAACGCGCGCGAGGCGGCGCCCAGCCTGACCTTCAACGTGCCGGCGGACCAGATCCGCACCGTGCGCGCCTATGTCGTCGCGCCCAGCGATACGACTTCGCGCGAGTTCTCCTTCCGGCTGACCTCGCTCGACGAACAACGCGAGACCGACACGGTCGAAACGCGCTTCGATGCGCCCGCAGGGGGATTGTGATGGCCAGGTTCACCGGCAAGCACATGGCCGCCGTGATGGTCGGCGGCTTCGGCATCGTCATCGCGGTCAATTTCTACATGGCCTCGCTCGCCACGAGCGGGTTCGGCGGGGTCGTGGTCAAGAACTCCTACGTCGCCAGCCAGAAATACAACGAATGGCTCGACGAGGCCGAGCGGCAGGAGGCAACCGGGTGGGAGATGGCCGTGTCGCGCGATGCCACGGGGCTGGTGACGGTCCGCACGACAGGCGCCCCGCCCTCCGCCACGCTCGCAGGCATTGCCCGCCGCCCCCTGGGCGAGCGCGAAGTGCGCGACATGACGTTCGAGCGCGTGGGTGACGATCGCTTCGTATCGAGCGAAAGCCTTGCCCCGGGGCGCTGGACGTTGCGCCTCTCGCTGCAATCGGGCGAGCGCAAACGCGTGGTTGAAACGGCCGTCGAATGAATGCCCACGCCGCCATTGGCGCTGCGCAAGGCGGGACGCTCTCCCAGACGAGGCTGACAGTCCCCGGCATGCGCTGCGCGGGCTGCATCGCGAAGATCGAGCGCGGACTGCTGGCGGTCGAGGGTGTGGACGCGGCACGCGTCAACCTGTCGGCCAAGCGGGTGACGGTCGATCACGCGCCAGCTCTCGACGACCGGGCGCTGGTCGATGCGCTGGAGGGGCTGGGGTTCGAGGCGCAAGCTCTCGGCGATACCGCCTCCCCGCCGCAGAGCGAGGATCGCGCGCTGATGAAGGCGCTCGCGGTGGCGGGCTTCGGCATGATGAACATCATGCTGCTCTCGGTCAGCGTGTGGTCGGGCGCGGAAGGTGCGACGCGCGACCTGTTCCACTGGCTTTCGGCGCTGATCGCGCTGCCGGTGATCGCCTATGCCGGGCGGCCCTTCTTCTCCTCCGCGTTGACTGCGCTGCGCAAGGGCCGGACCAACATGGACGTGCCGATCTCCATCGGCGTGATCCTCGCCACCGGCCTCAGCCTGTACGAAACCGTCATCGGCGGCGGACACGCCTTTTTCGACGGCGCAACGATGCTGCTGTTCTTCCTGCTGGCAGGCCGCGCGCTCGATGCCGCGATGCGCAACCGCACGCGTTCGGGCATCGCCGCGCTGCTCAGCCGGATGGGCCGCCACGCAACGGTGCTGTCCCCGGACGGGTCGAGCCAGCGGGTCGAGGCGCAAAAGCTCGAACCCGGCATGCTGATGCTGGTGGCGGCGGGCGATGCACTGGCGGCGGACGGCGTGATCGAGGCGGGGACAAGCGCGATCGACAATGCCATGCTGACCGGCGAAAGCGCGCCCGAAAATGTTGCACCCGGCCAGCAGGTGCATGCGGGCACGGTCAATCTCCTCGCCCCGATCCGGGTGCGGATCACCGCTGCCGCCGAAGATACCGCGATTGCCGAGATCGCGCGGCTGATGGACGAGGCCGGCCAGTCGCGCAGTCGCTACGTACGGATCGCGGACCGCGCGGCGCGCCTCTACGCGCCGCTCGTCCACTCGCTCGCCCTTCTCGCCTTCGTCGGCTGGATGATCGCTGGCGCGGGTGTTCATCAATCGCTGGTCATCGCCATCGCGGTGCTCATCATCACCTGCCCCTGCGCGATGGGGCTGGCCGTCCCGGCGGCGCAGGTCGTCGCTTCGGGTGCGCTGCTCAAGCGCGGCCTCCTTGTGAAGGACGGCAGCGCGCTCGAACGCCTCGCCGAGGCCGATATTGCCCTGTTCGACAAGACGGGCACGCTGACGCTCGGCGAGCCCGTGGCGGACCTTTCCCGCCTGCCCCCGAATGCGCTTCCGGTCGCGCTCGCGCTCGCGCAATCGAGCCGCCACCCGCTCAGCCGCAGCATTGCCAAGGCTCTCTCGAAGGAGGGCGTGCAACCCGCCCCCGTCGAGAGCCTGCACGAAGTATCTGGCGAGGGCGTGTTCGGCCGGTTCGAGGGGAACGAGGTGGCGCTCGAACGCTCGCAGAGCGATGAGGCGAGGATGCGCAGCGAGCTGCGGATCGGCGAGGAGCATTGGCCGATTCTGTTCGACGATGCGCTGCGATCCGACACCGCCGAAACGCTCGCCCTGCTGCGCACGCAAGGCCTCGACGCGCGCATCCTCTCGGGCGACCGCGACCCTACCGTCGGGGCGGTGGCGGATCGGCTCGGGATCGAAGGACGCGGCAGCCTCTCCCCGCGGGACAAGCTCGCCGAACTGGCGCGTCTGAAGGCGGCGGGGCACCGCCCGCTGATGGTCGGCGATGGCCTGAACGACGGGCCCGCGCTCGCCGCGGCGCATGTCTCTATCGCACCGGGAAGCGCGAGCGATGCGAGCCAGCAGGCGGCCGACGCGGTCTTCATCGGCGATCGGCTGATGCCCGTGGCCCTCGCCGTGGTCGCGGCGCGCCGGACCATGCGCATTGTCCGGCAGAACTTCGGCTTCGCGATTCTTTACAACCTGCTCGCCATCCCGCTCGCGCTGGCGGGCATGGTCACGCCGCTGGTCGCGGCCATCGCGATGTCGCTCAGCTCGGTGGTGGTGGTCGGCAATTCGCTCCGGCTGGTAAGGGCCGCGCGATGAACGCGCTCGCCTTCCTCATTCCCATCGCGCTGGGGCTGGGCCTGATGGGGCTCGCGGCCTTTTTCTGGTCGATGCGCGACGGGCAGTACGACGACATGGAGGGCGCGGCCAACCGCATCCTGATCGACGAAGAGGACGAGACGGATGGCGATGAAGCTTGAGGTTTTGGCCCTGTTCGCCCTCGGGCCTGTCCTGGTAGGTCCGCTCGCGAGCCCGGGCGAGACGATCACCGCCCGCCTGTGCGGCGGAGGCACGATCTCGATCCCGGTCGGGCAGGACCGCGAGCAAATGCCGGCGGACACCTGCTTCAAGGGCTGCCATGCCGGGGCCTGCCGCAAACGGTCTCTCGACAGCAATAGTCACGACGAACTCTGAAGGAGCAAGCCAATGCCACTCTGGTTCTTTCCCGCGCTGATGGGCGCCCTCGCCACCCTTAGCCTGATTGCAGGCACCTGGCTGCTGCTGCACCTGCCCGATATCGCCCGCCTGTTTTCGGGCAACCGACCGGGCGAGATCGTGCGCGGTTCCGGCCGCAAAGCGGCTTCGCGCGGAGCAGTCTGGCTTGCGCTGATCCTGTTCAACGGCGGCTGGGTCGCGGGGGCGCTGATCTGGATCTTCGCGATCGGCGGCGAGGCGAACGAGGTGGTGCAGAGCGGGGCCTGACGCCCTCGCCCGCCGTCAGACCGCCGAGCTGAACTGGCGCGGCGACACCGCGCGGTAGGAATCGAACAGCGCGGCAATCGTCCGTGCATAGGGCAGCCCGTCGGGTTCGATCGTCAGCCATCCCTGTTCGATGCTCGCCAGCTCCCGGTCGAGGAAGGGTTGCAGGCGCGGCGCCGCCTCGGCCAGCAGCCGCGAACCGACCCGCGCACGCCCGTCGCACAGCAGGCGTTCGATCGTCGCCCCGCGATAACGGTCGTCCGCATCGCGCCTTATGCCGCGATTGACCGCCAGCTGCCCCTCGCTCGCCTTCATCCGGTAACGGCCGGAGTTCTTCTCGTTCTGCGCGATCAGGCCGGGAAAGCTGCTGATCGCCGACGCACCGAGGCCGATCAGCACTTCGCTCGTATCGTCGGTGAAGCCCTGGAAGTTGCGCCGTAGCTGGCCGTTCATGGCCGCCGCCGCCAGCGGATCGCTGCCCGCCTTGGCGAAGTGATCGAACCCGATGGGAAGATAGCCATGGGTGAGGAAATAGCCGAAGCCGCTCGCCGCCATCTCGAAGCGGGCCTTGCGGTCGGGCAAGGCGCTCGCGTCGATCACCCGCTGGCGGGGCACGACATGCGGCACATGGGCATAGCCGAAAAGCGCCACCCGATCCGCGCCGAGCACACGGGTCCGGTGCATCGAGTCTTCGAGGTCGTCGAGGCTCTGCCCCGGCAACCCGTACATCAGATCGAAATTGAGCGAGGTGACGCCCGCGTCGCGCAACCAGTCGACCGCCTGGACGATCTGCGCTTCGGACTGCACCCGCCCGATCGCCTGCTGGCAATGCTCCGCGAAGGTCTGCACGCCGAGGCTGGCGCGCTCGATCCCGACCGCACCGATCACCCGCGCCCAGTCCTGCGTCATCGTCCGCGGGTCGAGTTCGATCGAGAAATCGGGCTCGTCCGCTCCGAACTGGACCAGCAGCGTATCGACCAGACGCAGGAAATCGACCGGAGTCAGGGCATTGGGGCTCCCTCCGCCGAAAGAGATCCGGCGTACGCGGGTGTTCGAGCGGACCAGCCCGCCGACCGTCTCGATCTCGCGGTGGAGCGCGCGCAGATAGCTGTCGAGCCGCTGGCGGCGGTTCGCCTTGCCGGTGTTGCACCCGCAATAGAAGCAGATCTCCTCGCAGAACGGGATATGGACGTAGAGCGAGACATCGCCCTGCGTCCGCTCCAGTTCGGCGCGGTAATGGCAGGCGGGCAGGATGTCGAAATCCGCCGCGGTCGGATAGCTGGTATAACGCGGCACGGGCGTTTCCAGCAGGTCGGGATGATAAGGCCACATGGGCCCTGAATAGCGGCTCGCGCGTAGCCGTCCTTGCGCTGGATCAATTCGCGCAAAAGGCCCGAAACCCCTCTTTTACTTGATCTGCATCAATGCGGGTGGGCACGCGAGCGACCATTCACGCTGGCATCTCTCACAAGAAAAGGGGTCGGGAAATCGGCCCCTGCGTCAAGAAGGAACGAAGAGATGAAGCGTTTGATTGCCGCCCTGCTCGTCGGAAGTGCCGTGCTGGCGACCCCTGCGATGGCGCAGGACGATCCCGGCAAGGTGCAGATCAAGGTTCTGGGCACGGCGGTGCTGCCCGATGGCGAGATCACCTCGGTCAATACCGACATCGTGGGCCTGCCCGCCGGCACGCAGACCGAAGCGAACGAGAACTACGTCCCGACGCTGGCGATCGAGTATTTCGTCAGCGAGAATTTCTCGATCGAGACGATCTGCTGCATGACCGAGCACGATGTCGACGCAGTGACCGGCCTGCCGGGCGCGGAACTGGTCGCCGATGCCAAGCTGATCCCGGCCACCATCACCGGCAAGGCGCATGTCGATCTGGGCGGGATCAAGCCCTATGTCGGCGCGGGCGTGACGTACTTCCTGTGGGTCGATGTCGATCCCGGCGCGGCGACCATTCCCCTCGGCGTGACCGAAACCGACCTGTCGGACGAATTCGGCTTCGTGCTCCAGGCGGGCGTCGATATCCCGGTGGACGACAGCGGCTTCGGCATCACGCTGGATGCGAAGAAGTATTTCGTCGACACGACCGCTCGCTGGTACGCGGGCAATACGCTCGCCATCGAAACCGAGCACAAGCTCGACCCGTGGGTGCTGAGCGCGGGCGTCAGCTACCGCTTCTGAACGGGCCTACTGGTCTGACGGATGGCGGGGCCCTGGTGGCCCCGCCTACCCCGCCAGATCTTCCAGGGCGTCGCGATCCTCGATCGCGACCTCCTTGCGGTTGGGGAGCGAGATCACTCCGGCCCGTTTCAGCTTGGTGAACTCGCGGCTGACGGTCTCGATCGTAAGGCCCAGCACGTCCGCGATCTGGCTGCGGGTCAGGCCGAGGGCGAAGGCCGTGCCCTGCCCCTCCGCATCCAGTGTCGGCGGAACCCGCTGGGACAGGTCGAGAAGAAACGAGGCCAGCCGCTGCTCGGCCGTCATGCGCCCCAGCAGCAGCATCCATTTGCGCGTCCGGTCGAGCTCGGCAAGCGTGCGTTCGAGCAGCTTGTGTTCGAGCCGGGGATGCTCACGCGCAAAGCGATCGAAATCGGCGCGGCGGAAGACGCACACCATCACATCGGTCAGCGCTTCCACCGTGTAGGGCGTCGCCTGCCCAAAGGGGCGACCGATGAAATCGGCAGGGAAGGCGAGGCCCAGAATCTGTTCCTTGCCCTCGGCCGTGCTGGTGGAGAGCTTCATCAGGCCCTCGATCACATTGGCCACGAGCACCGCCTCGTCGCCTTCCCACAGAAGCTGCTCTCCCGCGGTCAGCCGCCTGCGATGGCCGATCGCGTTGAGAGCGCTGATCTCGTCATTGTCGAGATCGGCGCAGATGGCCCGGTTGCGCACGCTGCAGGAGGCGCAGAAATTCCCACCGCGATCGAGAAAAGGCTGGTTCATGGGGATCGCCTTAGACGAGCCGCCTGCGATGGAAAAGGTCGCTAGCCCCGCCCGCGATAGTTCTGCACGCCCTGCTCGGGTACCCACAGGCCTTCGGGGACGGGTCCGCTCTGCCAGAACACGTCGATCGGGATACCGCCGCGCGGGTACCAGTAACCGCCGATGCGCAGCCAGCGCGGCGCCATCTCGTCGAACAGGCGCTGGCCGATGCCGACGGTCACATCCTCATGAAAGCCGCAATGATTGCGGAACGAGCCGAGGAACAGCTTGAGGCTCTTCGATTCGACGATGCTTTCGCCGGGCGCGTAGTCGAGCACCAGATGCGCGAAATCGGGCTGCCCCGTCACCGGGCACAGCGAGGTGAACTCGGGCGCGGAAAAGCGCACCATGTAAAGCGCGCCGTCGCGCGGATTGGGCACGTAGTCGAGCACCGCCTCTTCGGGCGAGGCAGGCAAGGCACTCGTCTGGCCGAGGAATTTCGGGCTGGGTGTGTCGCTCATGCCGCGTCATTGCCCTTATCGCACGCCAGGCACAAGCAAGCCTTTGCGCAAGGGCGATTCACGCACTATTCAGCGCCGTTCTGTCCGGACAGCGGGCAGCCCCCTCTGATCCAAGTCACCTCCATGCGATTGTTCCTCTCCATTGCAGTGCTGCTGTTGGGCGCCACCGCTGCCTCGGCCCAGCCGGTCAGCGATTACCGGCTGCCGCCCGATCCGGATTCGACGCCGTCCTCGCGCCCGCAGGCACAGGGGCCGACCGACCTCGAAGGCGAGACCCGCAGCGCGCCGCGCGTGATCGAGACGCAGACGCCCACCCCGCGACCGACGGCGAGCGCGCAGCCCACGTCTGCGCCGAGCCCGACCCCCAGCGCAACCGCCAGCCCTCGCCCGGCGGCAACCGCCTCTTCCGGCCCCGCCCTGCCCGCGAGCGACGGCCCGGTCTCGACGAGGGAGGTACTCGCCAAACCTGCGCCGCGCCCGGCGGCATCCGAACCCGACGGGGGCCTTTCGTCCGACAGCGCCGTGGGGGATACCGACATCGCGAGTGGCGCAACGCAGCCCGAGGGTCTCCCCTCGCCGGGCAGCGCGAGTGGCCCGGCGAACGAGGCTGAGAACACCGCGAGCGTCGCCGCTGAGACGAGCCTGCCCGAGTGGATCTGGCCTGCCAGCATCATAGCCATCCTGCTGGCGCTGGCCGCGATACTCCTTGCGATGATCCGCCATAGGCTGACCCGGAGGCGCGAAGCGGCAGAGGCGCGGGACACGGCAGAGGCAGCAGAGCCCGTCGGGGTGGTCGACATGTCCGGCCCGCCGATGCGCGAAATCTCCAGTCAGAGCTATCCCGCCAGCGCCGATGCCGGTTCGCTGGAGGTGGAGGCCTTTGCCGTCACGCTCAGCCGCAGTGTGATGAACGCCTCGATTTCCTACCGCGTGACCATGGTCAACCGGGGCAGCAAGCCGATCGAGCTGATCCAGGTCCACGGCGATCTCACGACCGCGCATGGGAGCATTCCGGCGGCGCAGCAGCTGGCCGATACCGAGCAGGCCTTCCCCGAACTGCACCGGCTCGACCGGCTCGACCCGGGCCAGCGATCGACGATGCAGGGAGAGCTGCGGCTTCCCTTGCGCGAAGTCCGCGCGCTGCGTCAGGGCAGCGTGCCCGTGTTCGTGCCGCTGCTGCGGATGACCGTCCGTGCCGCCAACATGGAGCCGCGCGCCTACACCTATGTCATCGGCACGAGGCCGGCGGACAAGGGCGCACGGCCCAACCCCTTCCGCCTCGATGAGCCGCCGCGCAGCTACGCCAAGCTCAGCACCCGCGCGCTGGCATAGGCGAAACTTCGCCTTGCTCGACAAGGCGCTGCCATCGCGGCTAGGCGATCAGGCATGGACATGCTCGTTTCGACCGAGTGGCTCGCCGGAGAGCTGGACGCGCCCGACCTCGCGGTGCTCGACGCCTCGCTGCATCTTCCCTCGGCCGAGCGGGACGCGCGCGCCGAATACGAGGCTGGTCATATACCCGGCGCACGGTTTCTCGACCTGGCGGGGCTGCACGATCCCGCCTCGGCCTTGCCGGGCAAGGTCCCCGATGGGGACCGGATCGCGCAGTGGCTGGGCGAGCGTGGCATCGGCCCGCAGACGCGCATTGTTCTCTACGACGATTCCATGCTCCGCAGCGCGGCGCGCGCATGGGTTCTGCTCGACCTGGCAGGGCTCGAAAATATCCCGGTGCTCGATGGCGGGCTGGCGAAGTGGAAGGCGGAGGGTCGCCCGCTCGAAAGCGGCGCCCCCGCCACGAGGCAAGTCCAGCGTCCGCCCAGCGCCGTGCGTATGACCGCCATTCGCGACAAGGCGGCCATGCTCGCCAATTGCGAGATTTGCGCCGAGCAGGTGGTCGACGCGCGCGATGCAGGCCGCTTCACCGGCATGGATGAGGACTCCGTCCACGATCTGCCCGGCGGCCATATTCCCGGCGCGCGCCACCTGTTCTACCGCGATCTGCTGCGCGAGGACGGCACCTTCGAGGATCGCGAGACCCTGCGCACCCGCTTCGCCGACGCAGGTATCGATATCGAAAAGCCCGTCATCGCCACCTGCGGCAGCGGCGTCACCGCGTCAGTCCTGCTGTACGCCTTGCGGCTGGTCGGCGCGCCAGAGACCGCGCTCTACGACGGCAGCTGGGCCGAATGGGGCGCCGATCCCGAAACCCCGAAAGAAACCGGAGACCCCCGCTGAGCAAGACCGACAAGCCTATCGGCACCGGCACCCGCGCCGTGCTGGCCGGACGCCGCGAGGAATGGACCCGCCCGGTGGTCAATCCGCCGATCTGGCGCGGCAGCACGCATCTTTACGAGAGCGAGGCAGACCGGATCGAATGCCTCAAATACAACGAGGACGGGCGCTTTCACTATGGCCGCCGCGGGTCGCCGACCCAGTGGGCGCTGGCCGAAGCGCTGACCGAGCTGGAGCCGGGCGCGGACGGCACGATGCTCTATCCCAGCGGAACGGCGGCGCTGGCGGGCGCGCTGATGAGCGTGCTCGAACCCGGCGACGTGCTGCTGGTGCAGGACAATGTTTACGAACCGACCCGCGCCATCGCCTCGGGCCTGCTCAAGCGCTGGGGCGTGGAGGCGCGGTTTTTCGATCCCGCCGATCACGATGGTTTCGCAGCCGCGTTCGACGACCGCACGAGAGGGGTGATGCTCGAAAATCCGGGCAGCCTGACGATGGAGGTGTGCGACGTGCCGGCCCTCGCCGCCATTGCGCACGAGCATGGCGCGAGCGTGCTGGTCGACAATACCTGGGCCACCGGGCTCGGCTTTCCCGCGCTCGAACGTGGCTGCGATATCGCCATTACCAGCCTCACCAAGCATGCGGGCGGCCACTCGGACGTGCTGATGGGCTCGGCAAGCGCGGGAAAGAAGCACTACGCGAAGCTCAGGCACACCGCGCAGTTGCTCGGCCAATATGTCTCGCCCGACGATGCCGCGCTCGTCTCGCGGGGCCTGCGCACGATGCCGCTACGGCTCAAGCGCACCACGGCGAGCGCGCTGAGCATTGCCACATGGCTGCGCGAACGGCCCGAAGTCGCGCATGTGCTGTGCCCGATGCTCGAAGGATCGCCCGGCCACGACCTCTGGCAGCGCGATTTCTCGGGCGGGTGCGGCCTGTTCAGCTTCGTGCTCGCGGGCCATACCGAGGAACAGCGTGCGGCCTTCGTCGACAGCCTCGAGCTGTTCGGGATCGGCTATAGCTGGGGCGGGTTCGAAAGCCTTGCCCTGCCCTTCGATGCCGCGCGCATCCGCAGCGCGAGCGCCTGGCCTAAGGCGGGCTGGCGCGAGGAAGACCGGCTCGGCATCCGGCTCGCCATCGGGCTCGAAGATGCGGAAGACCTGATCGCCGACCTTGACCGCGCGTTCTCCAAGATCAAGCATGTGTAATGGCTAGCGGATCACTCGGCCCCAATGCCGCGACCGACGCGGTCCTCAACCCTTCGGGCGAGCAGAGCCCCGCGCCCGAAGCGAGCGCGGACCCGATCCAGCCGGGCGAGCCGGTGGTGCTCCAGCCCGTGCCGTCCGACGGACCGACTCCCGCAGCCAGCATCCCAACCCCCGAGGCATCGCCGACCGAGAGCGTGAAGGCCGCCGACGAGCTTGCCCAGGCGGTCGGCGAACAGAGCCGCACCGTCGGCGGGGTGATCGAATCGATGGACGCGATGGCGATCGAGGTCGGCTCGATGAACGTGTCCGTGTGGGACGGGCTCGTCTTCCTCGCGGTCATTATCTGCGTCTTCCTCTTCGCGGCATTCGGCAGCAAGCTCGCCCATGCGGGGCTGGCCCGCGTCACCCGGCTCGACCAGACGCGCCGCCTGCTGGCGGAAAAGATCCTCACCATCGTCGTCTGGGGCATGGCGATCTTCATCGGGATCGACCTGCTGGGGATCGACCTCACCGCGCTGGCGGTGTTCTCCGGCGCGTTCGGCCTCGCCATCGGTTTCGGCCTGCAAAAGACCTTCGGCAACCTGATCGCCGGGATCATCCTGCTGATGGACAAGTCGATCAAGCCGGGCGACGTGATCGCGATTGCCGATCAGGCGGGCGTTTCCACCTTCGGGCAGATCCGCAAGATCGGCATCCGCGCGGTGTCGATCACCACGCGCGACCAGAAGGAATACCTGATCCCGAACGAGAACCTGATGATCAATCAGGTGGAGAACTGGTCCTACTCCAGCCGCAACGTGCGGATGCAGGTTCCGGTGGGGGTCAGCTATCATGCCGATATCGACCGCGCCGAAGAGCTGATGCTGGAGGCCGCGCTCTCGTGCGACCGGGTCCTCAAATCGCCCCCGCCGACCGTGTGGCTGGACCAGTATGGCGAAAGCTCGGTGGATTTCATCATTCACGTCTGGATCACCGACCCAGAAGCGGGGATCGGCAATGTGAAGAGCGAGGTGCTGAAGAAGCTGTGGCACCTGTTCCAGGAACACGACATCGAAATTCCCTTCCCCCAGCGCGACATAAACCTGCGCGCCAACCCGGAATTCGAGGCACTTCTTGCGGCACTCGGGCAAAACGGGGATACCAAGGCAAGTTGATCCACGCGCCGAGCTTTCGCAAAGGCGCGCGGGATCGCAACGGGTCCGTGCGAGCCGATACCAGTGGGGGTAAGGCGATCAGAAACAGATACTTCCCGGCGATGGTTGCAATGGGGGCGGCACTGGCAGCGCTGCTTGCCGGATGTTCGGGAGCCACCGACAGCGATTCGGCCCTCCTCGATGCCGAATCCTCTGCCATGGCCGCCGAACCCAGCGCTGCCGAAACCGACAGCGAGGTCAGCGACGAGAAGCAGCTCGTCGATTGCGAGCTGACCGTCGACGGGGCGACTATATCGACGAGATCTGCGAATTCTCTGCATACGATGAGAGCGGCAGCGTCCAGATCAGCGGCGTCGAGTACTTCGCTCAGGTCGACATACCCGGCGACGGAACCGCCTGGGGCACCTGGAATGGCGAGGCCAATGCGACCCACGCCCAGACACCGCTCGGCGATCTGACCCGCGACGGCGCCTGCTGGGTTGGCGAGAAGGCGCGGGTCTGCGCGCGCGCCCTTTCGCCCGAAGCCGAGAAGCGTGCCCGCGCCGCATGGCCGACTGCCGGATGGCTGCGACCCGATGCACCGTTCTACTGGCAGCAATGCCTAGGAGCGGACGGGCCGCTGGAGCCGGGTGCGCCGATTGTGCTGCATCCCTGTGAGAACACGCGGGACCGCATATTCGAACGCGGCGCGGATAGCACTCTGACCATCGCCGATCGCCCCGATCTGTGCCTCGATCTGGAAGGTCCGGGGATGATGAAACCGCCCATCCTCATCCTCAACACCTGCGATGCGAAATCCGCCAGGTTCGTTCTCGCGGGCGGAAAGGACAGCTCGGGTGCGATCAAGGCACCGGGGGGCCTGTGCTCGACCATACCCGGCACAGAGGAGGACACCGGCTCCGCCCCCTACCAGGTCGTGATGCAGCCGTGCGACGATCCGGGCGCGAAGGTGATGGAATTCGATTTCACCAACTGATGTCGGGCGAGCGCGCAGGCCGCTAAAGCTAACCTAGGGCGTTCCAAACCCATTCTCGCTGGCGGCGCGTGGCAGGCCCCCGCATGTGTTCGTGCATGGCACATACTGGCACCATCTACCTTGTGGGCGCGGGCCCCGGCGATCCAGACCTGCTGACGCTGCGCGCCGCGCGGCTGATCGAGGGGGCGCAACTGATCGTCCACGACGGTCTGGTCGATCCCGCAATCCTCGATCTGGCACGCACCGACGCGACGCTGATCTCCGTCGCCAAGCGCCGTTCCAAGCACACGCTGCCGCAGGAAGATATCTGCGCGCTGCTGGTGCGCGAGGCGCTGGCGGGCCGTGATGTGATCCGCCTCAAGGGCGGCGATCCGCTGATCTTCGGACGCGGCGGCGAGGAAGCCGAAGCTGCTCGCGCTGCGGGTGTGCCGGTCGAGATCGTGCCCGGCATAAGCGCCGCCAATGGCGCAGCGGCGGCGGCGCAGATCGCACTTACTCACCGCGATGCCTCCAGCATCGTCAGCTTCGTGGCAGGCCAGTGCAAGGGGCTCAGCGACCAGGACTGGTCCGGCCTCGCCGGCAAGGGCCGTACGCTGGTGATCTACATGGGCGTGAAGACCGCCGGAGATATAGCCGACAAGCTGATGGCGGACGGCCTTTCCCCGGACATGCCCGTCGCGGTGATAGAGAATGGCGCGCGCCCCAGCATGCGCGTCCTTCGCGGGCTGCTTGCCGGCCTGCCCGACCTCGTCGAACACGAAAGCGTCACTTCCCCGGCGCTGATCGTGATCGGCGAGGTCACAGCGCGCGAAACCTTCCCGAGTCCCAGCGAAAGCTGGGATCTCGTGCAGGCTGGCGCTTCCATAGGAGGAGGTCCCAGCTTGCGCTGGGACTCGCAACGATGAACCTCGTCACCGGCAACGATCTGAAGACCGGCGCGGTTACCTGGTGGACCGGCGATGGATGGTCGGTCCACATCGAGGACGCAGCCGACGCGGGTGACGAAGCGGAAGCCATCGCCACGCGCGAAGAAGCCGCGCGCCGCGTGAACGTGCCCTACGTGATAGAAGCCGAAGCGGGCCCCGACGGTGCCCCCCGCCCCGACCACATCAAGGAACGCGTCCGCGCGCTGGGCCCCACGGTCCGCGTGGACCTGACGCTCAAGCCCGACGATCCAACCGCCGCACAGAAGGTAATCTGATGTACGCCTACGACCAATACGACCAGGCGATGGTCGATGCGCGCGTCGCCGAATTTCGCGACCAGTGCGAGCGGCGACTGGCGGGCAAGCTGACCGAGGACCAGTTCAAGCCGCTGCGGCTGATGAACGGGCTCTACCTGCAGCTGCACGCCTACATGCTGCGCGTCGCCATCCCCTACGGCACGCTCAACGGCGGCCAGATGCGCACGCTGGCCGACATCGCCGAGAAGTACGATCGTGGTTACGGCCACTTCACCACTCGCCAGAACATCCAGTACAACTGGATCAAGCTGGAGGACGCGGGCGACATCCTCGCCGATCTCGCCAAGGTCGAGATGCACGCGATCCAGACCAGCGGCAACTGCATCCGCAACATCAGTTCGGACCATTTCGCGGGTGCTGCCGCCGACGAAGTGGCCGACCCGCGCCCCTATGCGGAATTGCTGCGCCAATGGTCCAGCTTCCACCCCGAATTCAGCTACCTCCCGCGCAAGTTCAAGATCTGCGTGATCGCGAGCGAGCAGGATCGCGCGGCGATGCGCCTGCACGATATCGGCATCCGGATCGTCGAGCGGGACGGGGAGCTGGGTGCACAGTTCTATGTCGGCGGCGGCATGGGGCGCACCCCGATGATCGCGCCGCTGATCCGCGATTTCGTACCGCTGGACCAGCTGGTGACCTATTCGGAGGCGTGTCTGCGCGTCTACAACCGCTACGGACGGCGCGACAACAAGTACAAGGCGCGGATCAAGATCCTCGTCCACGAACTCGGCGCGGAGGAATACACGCGCCAGGTGGAGGAAGAGTTCGCCCACCTGCTCGATCAGGGTGTCGAGCCGCCGCTGGCCGAGCTGGCGCGGATCAAGGGCTATTTCGAGCTGCCCGCCCCCCTTCGTCATTCCCGCGAAGGCGGGAATCCCGCTGAGGCCGCGGGGCAAGAAGAAAGCGGGACCCCTGATCAAGTCCGGGGTGACGGGTTTGATCTTTGGATCAAGCACAACACGCATGCACACCAGCACCCCCATTACGTCTCCGCCATCGTCAGCCTGAAGCCCGTCGGCGGGATTCCCGGCGATGCGACCGATGCGCAGATGCGCGTGCTGGCCGATCTGGCGGAGCGCTATTCCTTCGACGAGCTGCGTATCATGCACACGCAGAACGTCGTCCTGCCGCATGTGCGCAAGGCGGATCTCTACGCGCTGTGGCAAGCGCTGAACGAGGCGGGCATGGGCACGCCAAATGCGGACCTGATGGGCGACATGATCGCGTGCCCCGGCCTCGACTATTGCAGCCTCGCCAACGCCCGCTCGATCCCCATCGCGCAGCGCATTTCGGAGCGTTTTGCGGCCAATGGCAAGGAAGCCGCGCTGGGCGAGCTGAAGCTCAAGATTTCCGGCTGCATCAATGCCTGCGGGCACCACCATGCGGGCCACATCGGCATTCTCGGCGTGGACCGGAAAGGCACCGAGAATTACCAACTGCTGCTCGGCGGATCGGAGGCGGAAGACACCAGCCTCGCCAAGATCACCGGCCCCGGCTTCGACGAGCACGGTATCGTCGACGCGGTCGAGACCGCCGCCGATGTCTACCTGCGCGAACGCACCGAGGGCGAGCGCTTCCTCGACACCTATCGCCGGATCGGCATGGCCCCCTTCAAGGAGGCGCTCTATGGCTGAGCAAGTCCCCCTGCGCCTGCGCGAAGACGAAGCCTGCATGGAACCTGCGGTGACGCTCGAAGCCTTCGCAGGGCAGACCAATGCAGTCGCCGTGCGGATCGAGCCGGGCGAGGACACGCGCGAGCTTCTGCCGCATCTCGAGCGGCTGCGCCGGATCGACATCGCCTTCCCCGCCTTTACCGACGGGCGCGGCTATTCCGCGGCCCGCATCCTGCGCGAAGCAGGCTTTACAGGTGAGCTGCGGGCGGTCGGTGACGTGCTCGTCGACCAGATCGCCTACATGCGCCGCTGCGGCTTCGATGCGTTCGATCCCGATGCACCGCTCGACCCGAAAGATGTCGAGGCGGCGCTGAACCGCTTCCCGCAGGTGTACCAGTCCGCCGCCGACGCCCGCACCCCGATCTGGAGCCTGCGCCATCAATGACATGCGCGCCATAGACCGGCTCGACCCGAGGCCCCGCTTCACCGAAAGCGACGCGATCGATCTCAATCGCCAGTACCGCGCGATGGAGACCGAGGAAATGCTGCAGGCCTTGCTGGAAGACGGCAAGGCCGGGCGCATCGCGCTTGTCTCCAGCTTCGGGGCGGAGAGCGCGGTGCTGCTGCACTTGGTCGCGCGGGTCGATCCGGGATTTCCGGTGCTGTTCCTCGAAACGGGCAAGCACTTCCCCGAAACGCTCGCCTACCGCGATCTGCTGGAAGAGCGGCTGGGCCTCACCAACCTGGTCAACCTGCATCCCGACCCGGAAGAGATCGCCGCGCGCGACGAGACCGGCCTGCGCTGGTCCTACGATCCCGATGGCTGCTGCGAGCTGCGCAAGGTCCGCCCGCTGGCCCGCGCGCTGGCCGGTTTCGATGCCACACTGACGGGCCGCAAGGCCTTCCAGAGCGCGACCCGCGCCAATCTGCCACGCTTCGAGATCGACAGTTCGGACGCAGCGGGCCGGCTCAAGATCAATCCGCTGATCGACTGGGATGCGGCACGGATTCAGGCCTATTTCGAGCAGCACGATCTGCCGCGCCATCCGCTGGTCGAACGCGGCTTCCCCTCGATCGGCTGCGAACCGTGCACCCACAAGGTCGCGCCGGGCGAAGACCCGCGTTCGGGCCGGTGGAAGGGCTGGGACAAGGTCGAATGCGGCATCCACAAGCCGGGCGAGGAGCCATTCTTGTGATCGATCCCGGTTCGATCGGAATTCGCTAAAGCATCCCCGCTTCGCGATACCATTGGGCGGTTTCGCGCAGACCTTCGCGGGTGAGGATTTCGGGCTTCCAGATCGCTGCGGGCACCACGCGCTCCGGTGCAACGACCCAGTCCTTGTGCGCGAGATAGCTTGCCCGGTCCTTCGTCAGCCGCGCATTGCGGCCGCGCACCTTCTCGTCGGCATAGGCTGCAGCCTGCAACGCAAAGCCGGGCATCGGGACCGGCTGGACCTTCTTGCCGACAGCCGTGCCGATCGCGCGCGCCAAATCGGGGTGACTCCAGCCATTTGCGCGCCCGTCATCGGGCTCGAAAATCTCGTGCGTGATCCCCTCCCCACCCTCGCGCAGCGCCAGCAGCAACCTTGCGAGATCGCGCACATGGATCAGCGAACCGCGTCCCCCGGCGGGCACCGGCAGCACGCCCTTGGTCGCCGCGCGAAACATCTCGAGGAAATCGGTATCGCGCGGGCCGTAGACGCCGGGTGGCCGCACAATGGTCCAGTCGAGCCCGCTCGCCGCGACCACGGTTTCCGCGCGCCGTTTGGACAGGCCGTAGGCGGAGAGCTCCGGCTCGCGCGCAGCGAGCGAGGAGACGAACACCATGCGTTTCGCGCCCGCGCGCACCGCCGCCTCGACCACGTTGAGCGTGCCGGTGACGTTGACGATCTCGAAATGGTCGGTGTTGGTCGCCCGCGTTAGCCCGGCGATATGGATCACGCATTCGGCATCGGCCACCAGATGCGCGAGCGCGAAGGGTTCGTTCAAACTCCCCTCGACCCAGCGGAACCCCCGCCGGTCCTCGGGCACATTGCGCGCCAGCACGCGCACCCGCTCTCCGCTGCCTTCGAGCAGGTCGAGCACCGCCTGCCCGACAAATCCCGTGCCGCCGGTCAGCGCAAGGGTCATGAGGATTGGCCCATTGTCAGCGAAATCAGATCGGAGACCAAGAGCTTTCGCCCTCCCCGTCATCGCTCTCGTCGGCTTCTTCCTCGTCCCCGCCGCCGCTTTCGTCCTCCAGCGCGGTCCGTTCGGGAAGGTAGCCGAGCACCGCGTCGAGCAGCGCCTTGACCCCTTCTCCGGTTGCGCCGGAGACCGGGAACACCGCGTCCGCACCCGCCGCCTTCAGTTCCTCACCGAACGCCTCGGCCAGTTCCCCATCGGCGAGGTCGAGCTTGTTGAGCGCGACGATGCGCGGCTTGTCTTCCAGACCCTCGCCATAGGCTTCGAGTTCGGCCTCGACCGTGCGCATCGCCTGCGCCGGATCGTCGCCCGCAATATCGATCAGGTGGATCAGCACCCGGCAGCGTTCGATATGGCCGAGGAAGCGGTCGCCGATGCCTGCGCCTTCGGCCGCGCCCTCGATCAGGCCGGGAATGTCCGCCAGCACAAAGTCGCGGCCCTTGTGGCGCACGACGCCAAGCTTGGGTACCAGCGTGGTGAAGGCATAGTCGCCCACTTTCGCGCGCGCATTGGTGACCTGATTGATGAAGGTGGACTTGCCCGCGTTGGGCAGCCCGACCAGCCCCACGTCCGCAAGCAGCTTGAGCCGCAGCCAGACCCACATTTCCTCGCCCGGCTCACCCGGCTGGTGCTGGCGCGGCGCGCGGTTGGTGCTCGACTTGTAGCTCGCATTGCCACGCCCGCCCATCCCGCCTTCGAGCAGGGTGATACGCTGGCCGACCTTGGTGAAGTCGGCGAGGATTTCATCCTTGTCTTCGGACAGGATCTGCGTGCCCACGGGCACTTCGATCACCAGATCCTCCGCGCCCTTGCCGGTGCGGTCGCGCCCCATGCCGTGCCCGCCGCGGGCGGCCTTGAAATGCTGTGCGTAGCGGAAGTCGATCAGCGTGTTGAGCCCTGCCACGGCCACGAACACGATGTCGCCGCCCCTGCCGCCATTGCCGCCGTCCGGGCCGCCATATTCGATATACTTCTCGCGCCGGAAGCTGACGGCACCGGGGCCGCCCGCGCCGGACTTGAGGAATATCTTGGCTTGATCGAGAAAATGCATTGCGCGGCAGGTAAGCTGTATTGGCGGCGAATGCTAGGCATCCGCCTGCGCGCTTCTAACCGGGGGAGGACCAGACCTGGTGGAGCCGAGCGGGATCGAACCGCTGACCTCGTCATTGCGAACGACGCGCTCTCCCAACTGAGCTACGGCCCCGTTCAGGTGTGGTGGCGCAGCAAAACGCGACGCGTCGCTGCGCAGGAGCGCGGGCTAATACCGAACCCGCGGCCAGACGCAAGACCTTTCGGCGAAATCCTCCGGAACCTCAGCGCGAAGGATCGGGAGCGGGTGGCCCCTGGATCTCTTCGGGCGAGCCGGTGGCAAGCGTTTCGGGCAGTACGATCGTCGGTGCGGCGCTGTCCTCCGTGGCCGCTGCGGTGCTCGCTCCCACGTCGACGGTCTGCGATTCCTGGGGCACGGACATCATCGAATCGGTCTGCGCGCCAAGCTCGACCCGGCCCGAAGTCTCGCCGGTTCCTTCCGCGATCGGCGCATCGAGCAGCCGGACGCCGTTGTCGCCCTGGGCGGGCTCGGCCCCCGCGACCTGCGTGGCCGGGCCGTAGCTGGGCACGGTGCTGGGATAGAGCCCGGCGGGCGTCCCGTAGAGCCGGTCCCAGGTGGCGAGGTTGGTCTCGTAACGCTCGAACGCGCGGAAGAAATCCTCGAACACGCCCTCGAAACGCGCGAGCGCGCGGGCGGAGAAGCTCTCGAGGTCCGCCGGGGCGACCAGCACGGCCTCGTTGCTCATCTCCAGCGCGGCGTCGCAGAATTCGGCCTTGGCGGGCGGCAGAGTGAAGTAGTTGTAGACCTTGGTCATGTAGGAATCCATTTCCGCACGGCCGGTCTTGCGATCGCCGTATCTCTCGCGGAACTGGGCCTCCACGGTGTCATTCGCCTTGGCCAGCGGCTTTTTGAAATTGTCGAGAAACAGCTGGTAGTTCGGCAGAATATTGGTGTGCTCCGCCGACAGGCAGTTGAGCGCGGCCACGTTGAGCGCCGAGCGCACGTTCCAGGTCGTCTGCGCGGGAGTGATATAGGCGTTGATCGTCTGCCGCACGCCGTCGGGCGCGACCTGCGGGACCACCATCAGCGCACTCGCCCCCATCGGCGGGATCGGCCGCGCGGGGAGCGGCGGCGGAGGCGGCGGGGGTGGCGGCGGAGGCGGAGGCGGCGGCGCGGGCGTCGCACAGGCGGCAAGCAGGCTCAGCGCACCGGCAAGAAAGGTAATACGCAGCGGCGACTTCAAGTCGGCGGACATAAACGAGAGGCTCCCATCGCGGGCCGTTGACACGCCTCGAAACAGCGCCACGGCCAATAATCGCTCAGACGACTCATAACGCATGAGATATGAATAGAAAATGCCCGAGACGGGATGTCCCGTCCCGGGCATCGCATGTCAGGTTCGCCCTGTCCCGATGCGACGCTATTCGCGCCCCGCACCCATGAACTGCAGCAGGAACAGGAACATGTTGATGAAGTCGAGATAGAGGCTGAGCGCGCCCATGATGACCGCGCGGCCTTGCTCGCTCGTTCCCCGCACATACTGGTAGATGTTCTTCAGACGCTGCGTGTCGTAAGCGGTCAGCCCGGCGAAGATCAGCACGCCGAGAATGTTCACCGCCAGCGCCAGCGCCGAGGAGCCGATGAACATGTTGATGATCATCGCAACGATGATGCCGACCAGACCCATGATCAGGAACCGCCCGAAACCGGACAGATCCTTCTTGGTGGTGTAGCCGAACAGGCTCAGCCCGGCGAACGCCGCCGACGTCGCGAAGAAGGTCGCCGCGATGCTTTCACCGCTGAAGTACGCGAAGATGTACGACAGCGAGAGTCCGAACAGCGTGGCAAACAGCCAGAAGCCGATCTGGAGCGTGCCCACCGACCATTTCTCGAGCCCGCCGCTGAAACGCGCGACCAGCAACATGCCGAGCGGAGACAGCGTGATGATGATGCCGAGAATTGTCGGCTGCAGCTGCGTGCCCTGCGGGGTCTGCACGACCTCGTACAGCGCCGAGAAGAACGGCGAGTTGTAGAACAGCAGCGAGACGATGCCGGTTAGCAGCACGCCCGAAGCCATGTAGTTGTAAATCGAGAGCATGTACTTGCGCAGACCCGCGTCGAAGGTCGTGCGCGAGGCGACATCACCCCCGGCGCGCGGCACGGAGCCGTAGTTCTGCCGCGTGCGGTCGTCCCAATCAGCCATTTCAAAGCCACTCCATTTGCCGGCCGCGTGTCTGCGCCGGTTCGGACATGAATATCGCGACAAAGCGGCGGAAATTCAAGGTCTGCCGGTCGAATTTAGCCTTAACCGTCGTTCAGTTTCGGGCACGGAATTCTGCGGGTTTCGGCCCTCAGGCTTCGCCCGCCGCGTCGATCATCGCCGCGTCGAGCGCATCTGCGGGGCTCTTCCCGCCCCAGAACGCGAACTGGAAGGCGGGATAGAAGCGGTCGCATTCGTCCACCGCGTTCTCGATCAGTGCCTGCGCCTGTGCGATGCTGAGCATGCCGTCGTCCCCCAGCAGCGCGCCGTGGCGATAGATCAGCACGCTGCCCTGGCTCCAGATGTCGAAATGGCCGAGCCACACCTGTTCGTTGACCAGGCTGACCAGTTCGTAGGCGGTGGCAAGGCTTTCCTTGCCGATGCGAATATCGGGCAGGCAGATCAGCTGCAGGACGCCATCCTGCGGGCGCAGCACCGCGCGCAGCTGGTACTTGATCCATGCCCCCTGGATTTCGCCGCCCAATTCCTCCTCGGCATAGGTGTCGAGCGGCCAGCCGCGCGCGTCGAACAAGGCGGCCAGCACGTCCATCGGCGCACCGTAATCGCCTCCCGTATTATCGTTCAAAGCGGTTTCCATCTGCCGATCCCTAACCCGTCGTTCACCATGTCGGTCGCCTTGTGACTCATGCACCCCGCGCTCCGCAAACACGCGGAGGACACGAGCGGTGCAAAAGCCGCTCGTGTTGTTTACGTCTTGTGGGAAAACCCTTTTTCGGGGGAAAACGACAGGGGCCGCGTCACCGCAGCGCGTCGATCGCCTGGCCTTCGGCACTAGTCCAGATGAAGGAATCGATATCCGCCGCGGCCAGCGCGTTGAGGGCTTCGCGCGCCTCGGCCTGGCTGTCGAACGGCCCGGCGAGAAGGCGATTGGTCTGGCCCCAGGGCGTGACGAAAGGCCCCTTGTCCTTGATCGCATCGATCTTGCGATATTTCAGCCGCCAGTCGCTGCGCAGCAGGCTGCGGTTCTGGCCAATGCCGATCTGCAGCCAGATGCGACGCGGAGCGGGGGGCGGCTCGGGCGCAGCCTCTTCCTCGCGCACGGGTTCGATCGCGCTGATATCGACCACATCCTCGCCCGTCACCTCGACCGTGGTCGGCTCGGCGAAGTCTGCGAAGGCATCGGCCAGATCTCTGGTGCCGAGCGCAGCCGTCGAGCCGGTGCCGGAGGCAGCCGCGGTAGCCGGGACGGCTCCAGCAGTCCCCTCGTCCTGCGGGGCGCTGGCAAGATCGAAGGCCGCGGCCTCGCCCCTTCCCCCGCTCTCGCGCGATTCGGGCTGGCCGAGATTGACCGCCGCGATCTGCACCGGCTCCCCCCCCCCCCGGG
>PAVA01000038.1 GCA_002712945.1 Citromicrobium sp. | reverse complement strand
GCCATTCTGGCAACACCGCGCGATGCTGGCCGCGATGCCGTAACGGCAGGGGGAGAGACGCGCGCTGCAGCCCGTGCCGCGCGCGTCCCGCAAGCCAATCAGTCGTCCGCCAGCTGCTGCAGCAGGTACACGATCTGCATCGCGCGCAGCTTGGCGCGCTGTTCGTTGTCGACCCCGCCCGAGTGGCCGCCCTGCATGTCCTCGTAATAGAGGTAGTCGTCGCCCTGCGCCGCCATCCGCGCCGCGGCCTTGCGCCCGTGTGCCGGGTGCGTGCGGTCGTCGGCGGTGGAGGTGACGAAGAACACGCGCGGATAATCCTTCTCCTCCAGCAGCTTCTGGTAGGGCGAATAGCCTTCGATCCATTCGCGCTGCTCGGGAATGCGCGGATCGCCATATTCGCCGATCCACGAGGCGCCCCGGCCGATATACTGGTAGCGCAGCATGTCGAACAGCGGGATCTGGACGATCGCCGCGTTGAACAGGTCGGGCGCCTGGGTGAAGGCGGTGCCGACCAGCAGCCCGCCCTGCGAACCGCCCTCGACGCCCAGATGTTCCGGGCTGGTGATCCCGCGCGCGACCAGATCGCGCCCGACGGCGATGAAATCGTCCCACGTGCGCTGCTTGTTCTCGCGGATGGCGGTCTGGTGCCAGCTCGGCCCGAACTCGCCGCCGCCACGGATGTTGGCGAGGACATAGGCATTGCCGCGCTCCAGCCACATCTTGCCGGTGCTGCCGAGGTAGGAGGGCAGGCGCGGCACCTGGAAGCCCCCGTAACCGCCCATTAGGACGGGCGTGCTGCCGTCCATCTCCATGCCCTGTGGTTTGACGAGGAAGTAGGGGATCTTCGTCCCGTCCTTGCTGGTCGCCTCAAGCTGCTCGATCTCCATGCCGGTGGCGTCGAAGCGGCTGGGGCTTTCCTTGACGACTTCCAGGTTCACCCCGTCCTCGGCATAGTAATAGGTGCCGGGGGAGAGGAAGTCGGTCGAGGTGAACATGATCTCGTCGGTCTCGCTCGACGCGGTCGCGACGCCCACGGTGGCGTTCTCGGGCAGGGCGATCTGCCGCGTGACCCATTCGCCATCCTCGAAGTCGAACTTGAGGACCTTGCCCTTCACATTGTCGAGGATGCTGACGTAGCCGCTGCTCTTGGTCGATCCGCCGCCGCGCTTTGTCTGCCCTTCGCCAGGTGCCCAGACGAGCGACTTGGCCGCGCCGTTGGGGTCGGCCTTCCACTCCTCGAGGTCGACGGCCACGATCGAATCCGCCGGGAAGGTGGTCCCCTGCGTTTCCCAGTCGACATCGGTGGAGAACAGCATGTGCCCGTCGAGGATGCCGTAGGGGCCAGCCTTGGCCGGCAGGTCGAGCTTGAGCCATTCGCCGTCATGCTCGACGAAATATTCGCGTTCGTGAAAGGACACGCCGCGATAGGCCATGCGGCCGTGGATCGTGCCTTCGGTGTCGCGCAGCAGGTAGGCCCCGGCGGAGACGTCGCTCTTCTCGCCGCGGAATATCTCCTTCGCGTCTTCGATCGGCGTACCGCGTTTCCACTCGCGCGTGGTGAAGGGGTAGAAGCTCTCGGTAACGGTATCCTCGCCGAAATCGCGGCTGATGAGCAGCGTGTCCTCGTCGACCCAGCTTGCGCCGCCCTGGCTCTCCGGCAGCAAGAAGGGATTTTCGGACTCGGGCACGAAATCGAGCGTTTCGAGGTCGAATTCGCGCGCCACGCGCGCGTCTTTCCCGCCGTCGGACAGGTAGACCATGCAGCGCGTGCCGTCGGGCGGCAGGCAGCTCATCCCGCCATAGACCCATTCCTTGCCCTCGGCTGCGGCGAGCGCATCGACATCGAGGATGGTCTCCCACTCGGGATTGTCGGTCCGCCAGCTTTCGAGCGTGGTGCGGCGCAGGATGCCCTTGGGATTGTCGGCGTCCTGCCAGAAATTGACCATGCCGTAATGGGTGAAGGAGACGCCGGGAATGCGATCCTCGGCATTGTAGATCGCCAGCGCTTCGACCTTCAGCTCCTCGAACCGCGGGTCGGTCTGCAGCGCGGCGACCGTCTTTTCGTTCTCGGCGCGGACCCAGTCGAGCGCGCGCTCGCTGCGGGTTTCCTCCAGCCAGATGAAGGGATCGTTCTCGGCTTCGTATTCAGGCTCCATGACGGTGTTCGAATCCTGTGCCTGTGCAGGGGAGAGGAGGAAGGGCGACCAGGCGGCCGACAGCACGAGTGCGGCCGCGAGGGTACGGATGTTTTTCGATTTCATTGGCTTGCTCCCCAGAGAAATGGTCGGGTCCGATACAACAGCGAACGGGTTTCCGGTGCAAGCGCGCATCTGCCAACGACGTGGGAAGCGCGCGCCCGGCGCCTGGTCGGAAGGGTGACATTTTCAGCCGAGCTTCGCCAGCGCGGGGATCAGGGCGTCGAAGCGGTGGATCACCGCGTCCGCCCCAAGTTCCTCTGCGGGCCTGTCGCAATAGCCGTAGCCCGCGGCGATCACCGGAACGTTTGCCGCGCGTGCGGCCATTACATCGTAGGAACTGTCGCCGACAAAGGCGAAGCGCGTTGCACCACATCGCTCCATTGCGGCGTGGATCGGGTCGGCGGCGGGCTTGGCGCGGAAATTGCCGTCCGCGTCCTTGCCCAGCGAATCCCCGCCAATCAGCGTGACGAAACGGTCCATGAGACCCAGCTCGTGCAGGATCTCCGAAGCGAAGCTCTCGAACTTGTTGGTCACCACCGCCAGCTTCACATCCATTTCCGCCAGCGCGTCGAGCGTCTCGACCACCCCGGGGAAGGGCCTCGTGTGGACCGCGTTGTTCTCCGAGTAATGGCGCAGCAGGGTCTTGTAGAGCGGGCGAAAATCCTCGTCCGCAAGGCTTCCGCCCTGCTTCTCTATCGCGCGGGCCAGCATCACCTTGGCCCCGCCGCCGATCAGCCCTTCGACCTCCTCGGGCGGCACCTGGGCATAGCCGCCATCGGACAGCGCATGGTTCACCGCCGCCGCGAGATCCATCTTGGTGTCGAGCAGCGTGCCGTCGAGATCGAGGCCCACCGCCTCGAAGGGAAAATCATTCATGCGCGGCGGCCTGCCGAAACCTTCTTCAATCTGCAAGCCGATGGTGGCACACGCCCCCCATGACCGAATTTGCCGCCATCATCCTCGCCGCGGGCAAGGGCACCCGCATGAAGTCGGACACGCACAAGGTGCTCCACCCGATTGCCGGGCGGCCGATGCTCCATCACCTGATCGCCTCGGTCGATGCGCTGGGCCCCAAGCGCAAGGTGGTCGTGGTCGGCGCGGGGCGCGAGCAGCTCGAAGCGGCGCTGGGCGAAGATGCGCAGACCTGCCTGCAGGAGCCGCAGCTGGGGACGGGCCATGCGGTGCAGCAGGCCGAGGGCGAGCTGGAAGGCTTCTCCGGCGATGTGCTGGTGCTTTACGGTGACGTTCCCTTCGTGCGCGGGGAGACCATGCAGGCCATGCTCGACCGGCTGCATGCGGAAGACGCGCCCAAGGTCGTGGTACTCGGCTTCGAGCCCGAGGATGCGCTCGCCTATGGTCGCGTGATCGCCGACGAGGACGGGCGGATCGCCAAGATGGTCGAGTTCAAGGACGCGAGCGAGGCCGAGCGCGCGTGTCGCCTATGCAACTCGGGGCTGATGGCCGCGCGCGCGGCCGACATGTTCGACCTGCTGCGGCGGGTGGGCAACGAGAATGCACAGGGCGAATATTACCTGCCCGACATCGTCAATATCGCGATCGCCGATGGCGACACCTGCGCGGCGGTGACCGCCTCCGACCCGGGCGAGGTTGCCGGGATCAACAGCCGTGCCGAGCTCGCCCGCGCCGAAGCGCAGTGGCAGGAGCTCAAGCGCGAGGAAGCGATGGCCAATGGCGCGACTCTGCGCGCGCCCGAAACCGTGTTCTTCAGCTATGACACGCAGATCGGCCGCGACGTGACCATCGACCCCAACGTGGTCTTCGGCCCCGGCGTGACCATTGCCGACGGCGCGCATATCAAGGCCTTCAGCCATCTGGAGGGAGCAACCGTGGGCGAGGGCGCGCAGGTCGGCCCCTATGCCCGCCTGCGCCCCGGCGCGGTGCTGGAGAAGAATGCCTTCGTCGGCAATTTCGTCGAGGTGAAGAAGGCGGTGCTGGGCGAGGGCGCGAAGGCCAGCCACCTGACCTATCTCGGCGATACCGAGGTCGGTGCGGGCGCGAATATCGGCGCGGGCACGATCACCTGCAATTACGATGGCTACTTCAAGTACAAGACGGTGATCGGAGAGCGTGCCTTCATCGGCTCCAACTCGGCACTGGTTGCGCCGGTCACCATCGGCGCGGATGCCATTGTCGCCGCCGGCAGCACGGTGACGCGCGACGTGGATGCGGGCGAGCTGCGGATGGAGCGCGCCGAACAGTCGATCAAGCCGGGCTGGGCGGATCGCTTCCACGATGCGATGAAAAAGAAGAAGGCAGCGGAGAAGAAGTGATGCGGATCGGGATGATTTCTCTCATCGCGCTGGCACTGGGCGCTTGCAGCGGCGAGCCCGAGCAGCTCGACACCGCCGACCTCGAAGCGAGCGAGGAAGCGCCCGAAGCGCTCCACCCCGAAGACCTCGAGACCGCGGATGCGGACACCGCCGAGATTGCCGAGCGCACCATGGAAGACATGGCGCAGCCGGTCGCCTGCGCGAAAGGAGAGCGCACGCTGTTCTTCTGCGAGGCGGGCCGCAAGCAGATCGCGGTGTGCGGCGTGACCGACGCGCAAGGGCGGGCCGATGCGCAATATCGCTACGGCTCGGATACGGCGGAGATCGTGCTCAACGGCGGGCGCTTCGCCAGCGTGCCCTATTCGGGCGGCGGCGAGGCGCAGATCGAGTTCCTCAACGGTGCGACGCGCTACATCGTCTACAGCCGCACGGTTCGCACCAATTTCACCGCGGGCGAGCCGAATAATCCCGAATTCACCGACGGTGTGGTCGTGGTCCGTGCGGGGAAGGTGCATGCCGACCGCCAGTGCACCGGCAGCACCGAGTCGGTCGATGTGATGGCGGGCGAAGACTACGGCGGGGTGGCGAGCGATCTGTTCTACGAAGGCAACTGAGCGCGAGGGCGGAGCGCTCGCCTGCTGGCTGTGCGGGCGGCTGATCGCCAACCGGCTCCAGTGGCATCACCCCGTGCCCAAGGCGAAGAAGGGGCGCGCCACCGTGCCCGTCCATCCGATCTGCCATCGCACGATCCACGCGAATTTCACCAATGCCCAGCTGGCGCGGATCGGCGACGATCCGGCGCGGCTGAGGGAAAACGAAGCGGTTGCGAATTTCGTGACATGGATCGCCGACAAGCCGCCCGATTTCCACGCGCCCACGCGGTGAAGCGGCGGCGAGGGCTCAGGGTTCGCGGGTTATCGCGCGCGCAATCAGCAGGCCGAGCCCCGCACCCACGAGGTCCGCGCCGAGGTCCGCCCATTCGGCGGAGCGGCCCCAGTCGGTCCACCACTGCGCGATCTCGATCAGCCCGCCGAAGAAGCCGAGCGCGAGGAACAGCGCCAGCGGACTGCGCCGGCGAAAGCCCGCGCCCGAGAGCCCGCCCAGCGCGAAGAAAGTCACGCCATGGAGCAGCTTGTCGTTGATCCGGCCCGGCCCCCCGGTGCTTGGCAAGATCGCCAGCGCAAAGGCGACGCACACCGCCGCGACCAGCGCGAACTGCGCCAGCCGGACCAGCAGCGGGGTCATCGGGATGCGCGGCATGGCCGGTCCTGCGGGCGGTTCGCCGGGTGGCGAATCAGCCCTCGACGTGCTCGGCGAGGATGGTCAGGCCGTTCTCGCCCACTTCGGCAAAGCCGCCGCGCACCTCGATCGTTTCCGGCGCCGCACCTGCGGTCTTGATGATCTGCACCGCGCCGTCGCGAATCGTCGACATGAAGGGCGCATGGCCCTCGAGCACGCCGAACTCGCCCTCGGTGCCGGGGACGACGACCATGTGGACATCGTCGCTGCGCACATGGCGGGCGGGGGTTACGAGTTCAAAGTGGAGGGGCATGATAGGTTTCTCACTTATGCTCGGCCATCAATCGGCCTGATCGCTCGCAGCGAAATTGATCTCTGACTGAATGCCTTCGGGACGTGCAAGTTCGCCGGTGAGGCCGGATGCGGTGATTCGCGCGCGTGGCGTGTTGTCGCTTTCGTCTTCGGATGCAAGAATGAAGGATGCATACCACATGGCGCTGTCGGTTCCTTCCTGCAGAGCAGCCCAGCCCGGCCTGGAGGAGATGGCATCGGAGACACTCTGCGGGATGCTGTCGGCCTGGTCGATGCCAGTGATTGCTATGTCGCATAGCTGGGGCTCTGCGGTCGTGAGCAACCAGACAAGGCCATCGCCAGCTTCGATCGCGATGATATCCCGGTGGCCGAACAGACTGCTATTCTGCGCCGTGGCTGCAAACCGCTTGATCAATTCGGGAAGATCGTCGGTCGTCTGCATTCCTTGGGCGCGAAGTATATCGACCAAAGCCCCCTCGGCGTAAGCGAAAATCGCGATCCGGCCATCAAGGCTGGCGCGCTGCCCGAACGCCGTAGCCGAGCAGTAATCCACCGCCAGGCCCACTGCATCGGAAAGGCTCCTGTGCTCCACGCGGTCGGGAGCAGCGTCCGCCGGGGCCGCCGCAGCAAGCAGTGCGAGGGCGACCCCGAGCAAAATTACGCTTCCTCGGCCAGCTTCTTCGCCTTGGCGACGGCCTGGTCGATCCCGCCGACCATGTAGAAGGCGGCTTCGGGCAGGTGATCGTATTCGCCTTCGACCACCGCCTTGAACGACTTGATGGTGTCTTCGAGCTGGACGAACTCGCCCGGGATGTTGGTGAACACCTCGGCCACGTGGAACGGCTGCGAAAGGAAGCGCTGGATCTTGCGCGCGCGCGCGACGGTCAGCTTGTCCTCTTCGGACAGCTCATCCATGCCGAGAATGGCGATGATGTCCTGCAGGCTCTTGTACTTCTGCAGCGTTTCCTGAACCTTGCGCGCCGTCTCGTAGTGTTCCTGGCCGACGATGCGCGGTTCGAGAACGCGGCTGGTCGAATCCAGCGGGTCGACCGCCGGGTAGATGCCGAGTTCGGAAATCGCGCGGTTGAGCGTGGTCGTCGCGTCCAGGTGGGCGAACGAGGTGGCAGGTGCAGGGTCGGTAAGGTCGTCCGCGGGAACGTAGATCGCCTGGACCGAGGTGATCGAGCCCTTGTTGGTCGAGGTGATGCGTTCCTGCAGGTTGCCCATGTCGGTCGCCAGAGTGGGCTGGTAGCCCACGGCCGACGGAATACGGCCGAGCAGCGCCGACACTTCCGAGCCCGCCTGCGTGAAGCGGAAGATGTTGTCGACGAAGAACAGCACGTCCTGGCCTTCCTCGTCGCGGAAATATTCGGCCATGGTCAGGCCGGAGAGCGCCACGCGGGCACGGGCACCCGGAGGCTCGTTCATCTGGCCGTAGACCAGCGCCACCTTGGACCCTTCGGAGATCGCGTTGCCGTCGGCATCCTTGGCGATGACGCCCGCGTCGAGGAATTCGTGGTAGAGATCGTTACCCTCGCGGGTACGCTCGCCCACGCCCGCGAAGACGGAGACGCCACCGTGGCCCTTGGCGATGTTGTTGATCAGTTCCTGGATCAGCACGGTCTTGCCGACGCCCGCGCCGCCGAACAGGCCGATCTTGCCGCCCTTCGCGTAAGGCGCGAGCAGGTCGATCACCTTGATGCCGGTCACGAGGATGGCGGCTTCGGTCGACTGGTCGACGAATTCCGGGGCCTCGGCGTGGATCGGGGCGGACTTGTCCGCACCGATGGGGCCGCGCTCGTCGATCGCTTCGCCGACCACGTTCATGATCCGACCGAGCGTCTTGGGGCCGACCGGCACGGAAATCTGCGCGCCGGTGTTGATCACTTCGCTGCCGCGGGTGAGGCCGTCCGTGCCGTCCATCGCGATGGTGCGCACGGTGTTCTCGCCCAGGTGCTGCGCGACTTCGAGAACCAGCGTCGAATCGCCGTTCTTGGTTTCGAGCGCGGTCAGGATCGGCGGCAGTTCGCCCTCGAAATGCACGTCGACGACGGCGCCGATCACCTGCGCGATGGTGCCGTTTGTGGTCTGATTCAATACGGGTGCGGTGGCCATTCTGAGTTCCTTAAACTTTAAAGACCGTTAGTCGGTACTGTGCACCATTCGCGGGTGCCATTGCTTGTTTCTAGGCGCTTTGCGCTGATGGTGATCGATCGCCATTCGCCGGGTACTTCGCGCCATTCCGAGACCGGCGGGAGTTCTTCCGGTTCGCCTAGGCTTGACGGTAGTGGCGGGACCCGCCTTACGAAGCGCTTGTCATATGTGCAATCCAGGCGCTCGGTCGCGCGGTTCCAGTTGCAGCTTTCGTTCTGCCGCTCGTAAAACCCGGGCTCGAACTGCACCCTGATCGAAGAACAGTTGCCGTTTTCAACGCAATCACAGGAGGTGTCGGGAATGTCCTCACTGACTGTGCTGCTGGTGAAATGCGCGACATCCTCGAAATTCGGCTCCTTCGAGACTTGCGTAGCGGTCACGTGAACCGAATCTGAGGTTCCTTCCGCGCTGCCATTCTCGGACGCATTCGAATCCGCGAAGCATCCGGGTGTGGCCAAAACCAGAAGAAGTGCGATCGCACGAAGCATAGGTCAAAGCGCCTCAGCCCCCGCGATAATTTCGATAAGCTCGGTGGTAATCGCCGCCTGGCGGCTGCGGTTATATTGCTTGTTCAGATCCTTGATCAGGTCGCCCGCGTTGCGCGTGGCGTTGTCCATCGCGGTCATCGAGGCGCCCTGTTCGGACGCCGCGAGTTCGAGGATCGCACCGAACAGCTGCGTGCGGACGTAGCGCGGCAGCAGGGCTTCGAGGATTTCTTCCTCGCCCGGCTCGTATTCGACCACGGCATCCGCCTTGGGCACGTCGGCGGCTTCGGGTGCGGGAACGGGGATCAGCTGCTGGACGGTCGGATCCTGCGCCAGCGCCGACTTGAAGATCGGATAGACGAGGTGCGCGACGTCAAACTTGCCTGCCTCGAACATTTCGAGCAGCTCGTTGGCGATCGCCTCGGCTTCCTCGAAGCCGGGGTTGCGGACCTCGGACGTGTCGAACTGTTCGGCCACCGACGCTACGCTGCTGCGCTTGATCGGCGCACGGCCCTTCTTGCCGACGAGGTAGAATTCGACCTGCTTGCCCTCGGAAATCAGCGACCGCGCCTTCTTGAGCGCTTCTTTCACAATATTGGCGTTGAGGCCGCCGCACAGGCCCTTGTCGGTGTTGATCACCACCAGCAGGTGACGCTGGTCCGATCCCGTGCCGCTGAGCAGCTTGGGCGCGGAGGCGCTGTCGCCGACCTTGGCCGCGAGGCTCGCCATCACGGCGTTGAGCCGTTCGGCATAGGGGCGCGCGGCCTCGGCAGCTTCCTGCGCACGGCGCAGCTTGGCCGCCGCGACCATCTGCTTGGCCTTGGTGATCTTCTGGGTCGACTTGACCGACTTGATCCGGCCCTTGAGTTCCTTGAGGCTTGCCATGCTACCTTAGCTCTTCCCTTCTTCGTCATGCTGAACTTGTTTCAGCATCCAGTCTCGAATTCCGACCAAGACCTTCAGGCGGTCGGTGCCTTCGCAACCTGGACCCTGAAACGAGTTCAGGGTGACGGTTGAAATCGGGTTGCGCTTTCCTCCTTACGCGAACTGCTTGGCGAAGGCGTCGAGCGCCTTGACCGTGCGGTCCTTGATGTCGCCTTCGAACTTCTTGGTCTCGCGGATATCCTTGAGGATGTCGGCGTGTTCGTGGCGCATGAAGCTGAGCATCTGCGTCTCGTATTCGGTCACGCGGTCCACCGCGACATCGTCGAGGTAGCCGTTGGTGCCCGCGAAGATCGACACGGTCTGCTCCTCGAACGGCATGGGGCTGAACTGCGGCTGCTTGAGCAGCTCGGTCAGGCGCGCACCGCGGTTGAGCAGCTTCTGCGTCGAGGCGTCGAGGTCCGAACCGAACTGCGCGAAGGCCGCCATTTCGCGGTACTGCGCGAGCTCGAGCTTGATCGAGCCCGAGACCTTCTTCATCGCCTTGGTCTGTGCGGCACCGCCCACGCGGCTGACCGACAGGCCGACGTTGATCGCCGGGCGCACGCCCTGATAGAACAGGTCGGTCTCGAGGAAGATCTGGCCGTCGGTGATCGAGATCACGTTGGTCGGGATGTAGGCCGACACGTCGCCCGCCTGCGTTTCGATGATCGGCAGTGCGGTCAGCGAACCGGCGCCCATTTCGTCGCTCATCTTCGCCGCGCGTTCCAGCAGACGGCTGTGAAGGTAGAACACGTCGCCCGGATAGGCTTCGCGGCCCGGCGGGCGGCGCAGCAGCAGCGACATCTGGCGATAGGCCACGGCCTGCTTGGACAAGTCGTCGTACACGATCACGGCGTGCATCGAGTTGTCGCGGAAGAATTCGCCCATCGCGCAGCCGGTATAGGGCGCGAGATACTGCAGCGGCGCGGGCTCGGACGCGGTCGCGGCGACGACGATCGAATATTCCATCGCGCCGTTTTCTTCGAGCTGGCGGACGATCTGTGCGACGGTCGAGCGCTTCTGGCCGACCGCGACGTAGATGCAGTACAGCTTCTGGCTCTCGTCATCGCCCTTGTGCGCATCGCGCTGGTTGATGAAGGTGTCGATCGCGACGGCGGACTTGCCGGTCTGGCGGTCGCCGATGATCAGCTCGCGCTGGCCACGGCCGACGGGCACCAGTGCGTCGATCGCCTTGAGGCCCGACTGCACGGGCTCGTGCACGCCCTGACGCGGGTTGATGCCGGGCGCCTTCACTTCGACGCGGCGGCGTTCGGTCGATTCGATCGGGCCCTTGCCGTCGATCGGGTTGCCCAGCGCGTCGACCACGCGGCCCAGCAGGCCCTTGCCGACCGGCACGTCCACGATGGTCTCGGTCCGGCGCACGGTGTCGCCTTCACGGATGTTGGTGTCCGAGCCGAAGATCACGACACCGACATTGTCGGCTTCGAGGTTCAGGGCCATGCCCTTCACGCCGCCGTCGAACTCGACCATTTCGCCCGCCTGGACCTTGTCGAGCCCGTGGATGCGGGCGATCCCGTCACCTACCGAGAGAACGGTGCCGACTTCGCTTTCCTGCGCCTGCGCATCGAAGTTGGCGATCTGGTCCTTGATGACCTTGCTGATTTCAGCGGCGCGAATATCCATTGCGTTAGCCTTTCATCGACGGGTGCCCTCGGGGGTCCGTCAGCCTTTCATTGCCTGCGTAAGCGCGTTGAGACGGGTGCGGATCGAACCGTCGATCCGCTTGGAGCCGATGGTGACGATGAGGCCACCGAGCATGTCGGGGTCGACGCTGTGCGTCAGCTTGACCGTGCGGCCTTCGCGCGCGGTCAGCTTCTGCTTGAGCGATGCGATCTGGTCTTCGCCAAGCGGGTGCGCGCTGATCACTTCCGCACTCACCTCGCCACGCTGGGCGGCGGCGATCTGGCGAAAGGTCTGAATCATGCGCGGCAGCTCGGCCAGGCGGCGGTTCTCCGCCAGCACGCCGAGGAAGCGCCGGGTCAGCGGGCTCACTTCGAGCAGCTTGGCGACCTCTTCGATGGCCGCCATCTTGGCCTTGCGGCCGAGCTGCGGATTCGTGGTCAGCCCGGCGAGGTCGGGCGACTGGTCGAGCGCGGCGGCAAGCGTGTCGAGATCGCTCTCGACCGGGCTTACCACGCCGTCCTCGGAAGCGAGCTCGAACAGGGCAACCGCGTAGCGCCCTGCAAGGCTAGCCTGAATACCGGCGGAAATCTCCACGCCTAAAGTCCTCTTCGGGTCCGGAAAAAATCGAGTGCTTGCCTTGCCGTACGGGGCCGCATCCTAAGGGTAAAGGGGGCCGCCCCGGCAAGGCTGGCGCGCGCCTAGCATCGGGGTTTCATAAGCGCAAGCGGGAGGGGGTGCGATTCGACTCAGTCCGCAGGCTGGCAGGAATAGACCAGCCGCTCGTTCGGCTGGCTGGGGAGTGCGGCGAGGACCGCGTCCTGCCGCCGCCCGAGCTCCGCCGCGCCATCGGGTGCATCGCAGGACGGGGCGGAGTAGGAGCTGCGCGCCTTGCGTGCTGCGGCGATGCCTTCGCGCGAGAGCAAGTAGCGATCGGCGCGATAGGTGCGCGAGCGCGGGTCGTAGCGCGCGACGCTGACGATATCCTCCTCGTTGGGCACGAAGACGCGCGCCCACTCGCCATTGGCGAAGCCATATTGCGTGCGCCCGTTGACGCAGCCATCGGCGGACCAGCGCAGATCGATGCTCCGGGTCGGCTCTCCGGTCACGCGGCTGCGCGAGGGTTCGAGCGTGCAGACGAACTTGCCCGCGGTCGCCGAGGCCGAATCGTCGGCGACCTGCTCGCTGCCGGTCTCCTCGCCCAGCGCCGCCGCCACCCGCCGGTCGATCGCGTCGAGGCCGGGCCGGGTGAGGAACAGCGCCGCCGCCGTCACCAGCAGCACGGCCGCCAGCGCGTAGCAGGCGTAAGGCAGCCAGCCGGGCAGGCCGGTGCGGGCATCGCTGTCCCACTCGGGATCGTCTTCGGACACGCTCTCGGGCACCGCCTCGCCTTCCGCCAGCTCCCTCTCGCGCCGCTGGGCGAGCATGTAGCCGAGCACGCCGAGGCCGATGGCGGCGATCAGGCACAGGAGCGAAAGCGCAATCCGGTTTTCGCGTTCCTCCTGCACCGCCAGCTCGGCTTCGAGCTGGAGCCGCGCGCGCCGCTCGTTCGCGGCTTCCGAGCGCGCTTCCATCTGCTGACGCGCGGCCTCGGCGGCGGCATCGCGCCGCTCGCGCTCGGCCTCGTCGAGTTCGGCGAGGCTGCGGCAGGGCAGGTCGTTGAGCCGGGGCGAGACATCGTTGGCGCGCAGAAACGGAACCAACTCGCGGTTGGAGACCGCGAAGTAGAATTCCGCGTCGGTCCCGTCGCTCTCGGCGCCGAAGGAGTTGACGCCCAGCACACGCCCGCAATTGTCGAGCAGCGGACCGCCCGAATTGCCGCGCGCGATGGGGGCGGTGTGCAGGATGGTGTCGAACTGGCGGCTGGGCCGCTCGCCCGAGATGAAGCCCCGGCTTTTGACCGGCGGCTGCGAGCGCACGATATCCTCTATCGAAAGGCCCTGCGCGCGGTCGACATTCATCGGGTAGCCGACCGATGTCACCGTATCCCCGCTGCCCCCCGGGCTCCCGGCAGCAAGCGTGAGCGGGGGCATCCGCAGCGATCCCTCGATGGCGAGCAGGGCGAGATCGGTGCCGGGGTCGATCGAGACGATGCGGGCGAAGGCGGAAGCATCGCCATCGGGTGGGACGATCCCTATCACCCGGTCCTCTCCGAAGGGGCCGGGCATCATCGCCTCGCGCACGACATGGGCATTGGTGACGATCCGTTTCGCCGAAACCGCAAAGCCGGTGCCGTGGCTGACGGGGTAGAG
>PAVA01000037.1 GCA_002712945.1 Citromicrobium sp. | reverse complement strand
TGTTTCGGTGCCCGCCCAGCAGGGGACAGAACGATGAAAACGAAACTTCTTCACTCCGCCGCGCTGCTCGGCATCGCGACCGCGAACCTGGGAGTTGTGGTCGCAGCCTTCACAGCCGGCCCGGCATCCGCACAGAACGAATGTCTGCTGGACACGGACGGCGACAACGAGCCTTCGGCCGGCGATTCGACCGGCGGCGCCGAAAGCAGGGATCCGGACGGGTCGCTGGAAAATTTCGCGTGCGGCCCGCTTGCCGATAACGGAATTATCCAGGCGGACCACGCGACCGCCATCGGCTATGGTGCGACGACGCAGAACGGCCAGACAGAGACAAGCTCGTCGTCGTCTTATGGCGGCAGTTATTCCACCGCCGTCGGCAACCGGACGCGGACCGACGGCCCTGACGCCACAGCCGTGGGGGCGAGCGCTTACGCCATGGCGGGCGGCGTATCGATGGGCCGCAGCGCTTCGGCGATGCGCTCGGCGACCGCCATTGGGGCCTATTCGGAAGCGGATCGGTATGGCACCGCTGTGGGTCGCGGCGCCAACTCGGGTTTGGGGTCGGTTGCGATCGGTTATGCCGCGCAGGCGGAAAATCCGTCTGGCGAGACGGGGAATTCGGTTGCCATAGGCTACGGCACGATTGCCAGCGGTACCAATTCGACATCGCTTGGCGGGCGGGCGAATGCCTTGGGCGTTGCCAGCGTCGCCGTCGGTTACAGCGCAGATGCATCGGGCGAAAACGCCGCGTCCATGGGTTACGATGCCGTCGCTTCCGGGCGATGGTCGACCGCTCTGGGATACAATGCAGTGGCCGATGCCTTTCAGTCTTTCGCCGCCGGAACCGGTTCCGGGGCCAATGGCATCGGATCGACCGCGATCGGCGCCTATTCCGGTGCGCGCGCCCGGTTCGCCAGCGCCTATGGCTATGCGTCCTATGCGGCAGCCGAGAATGCGACGGCGTTCGGGACCCTGTCCTCGGCACGGGGGCTGAATAGTTCCGCGTTCGGATACCAGGCGAGGACCGACCACAACGGATCGACCGCGATCGGAACCGGCGCGACGACCACCGCCAACAACCAGATCATGCTGGGCAGCGCGGGCACCCAGGTGGTGATCGCCGATATCGATGCCTCGACCGCGGCCCAGACCGGGCCGGTGGATGTGGTGACCATCGACAGCAATGGCGTCCTCGGCCGGCAGCAGACGGCGTCGGCGGCTGCGGTCGCCACCGTCCGCCGGACGATGACCGATCTGGCGGTGGTATCCGATGCCCAGTTCGCCGCGCTCGATAACCGGGTCGGAGCGCTCGAAAGCGGGTTTCTGGATCTCGGCTTCCGGCTGGAAGAGCTGGACAGCGACTACAAGGCGGGTGTGGCGGCCGCGATGGCGCAGGCCGAAGCTCCCTTCCCGCCCGAGCCGGGTCAGACCGGCTATGCCATGCGCGGCTCGACCTTCCGCGGCGAGTTCGGTTTCAGCCTCGGCATCAGCCATCGCCTCAATACCGAGGCCCCGATCGTCTTCACCGCCAGCGTGAACCACGCGGGCGACGATGCGACCGGCGGTACGGTCGGTATCGCGGGGATATTCTGATCGGCGCGGGCTGGGTGTTCGGAGCCTACGGAGCCGTACATCTTGTACGCTTTGTCGATCACTCGATCACCCGGCCCCGCACCATGACAAAGTCGACGTTTTCCAGCACGCTCACGTCTTCCAGCGGGTTGCCGTCGACCGCGATGATGTCCGCCGAGTAGCCCTCGGCCAGCCGCCCGATCTCGCCTTCCATGCCAAGCACGCGCGCGGCGATGGTGGTTGCGCTGGCGAGCGCCTGCCGGTCGCTCATGCCCTGACCGCGCATCAGTGCGAATTCCTCGGCATTGCGGCCATGGTCGAACACGCCCGCGTCGGTCCCGAAGGCGATCGGCACGTTCCATTCTAGCGCCTTGCCCATGAAGACCTGCGCGGTGTCGTACACCTCGCGGATTTTGGCCTCGACCACCGGGGTATAGACCCCCTGGCCCAGCCCTTCGCTGACGCCCTTGAAGGCCATCAGCGTGGGGATCAGCACCGTGCCATTCTCGCGCATCGCGCGCGCCGCGCCCTCGTCGAGGAAGGTGCCGTGCTCGATCGTGTCGATGCCCGCGCGAGCTGCCGCCTTGATCCCGCGCGCGCCGTGGGCATGGGCCATGACCTTGAGGCCCAGCTTGTGCGCAGTCTGCGCAATTGCCTGCATTTCGTCCTCGGTGAAATGCGCATCGAGCCCGCGGCCCTGTTGCGAGAGCACGCCGCCGGTCGCCGTGATCTTGATCACGTCGGCTCCGTTCTGGCTCGCCAGCCGTACCTTGGCCGCGCATTCGACCGCGCCGGTGCAGGTGAAGCCGGAATCGAGCAGTTCGTTGACCTCGGGCCGGAAGCCGTTGACGTCGGCGTGCCCGCCGATGATCGCGAGCGCCGGGCCCGCAGCGACGATGCGCGGGCCGGGGATCAGGCCCTCGGCGGTGCCGCGCCGCAGGACGAAGGCGGTCTGCTGTGCGCTCCCCGCCTCGCGGACGGTCGTAAAGCCCGCCAGCGCGGTGAGCCGCGCGTTCTTCGCGCCGACGACCACGCCCCATTCGTCGGGCTCGGTCGCTTCCTTCCAGAAGTCGCCGCCCGGATCGCCGGTCAGGTGGACATGCAGGTCGATCAGGCCGGGCAGCACGGTCTTGTCCGAAAGATCGATCACCTCGGCTTGCGGCGCGCCCTGGTGAAAGCCGGTCTGGATGCCGGTGATACGCCCGTCTTCGACGAAGATGGTCGACGGACCGCTCGGCTCGCCGGCGGGATCGGCCAGAACCGCACCCGCATGGATCACGTAGGTCTGCGCGCTCGCGGGCACCGCGAACAGCGCCACCAAAGCCGCGATCATCGAAAACAGGATACGCATGGTCTCTTCCCCCCCGGACTATGTGCGCGAGGATGCCTCCTGCCTCGTCCGGGCGCAAGCGGAACACGGCCTGCCGGTTGTCGTCGATCATGCAGGATGCCATGACACCCGTACGCATCAATTGACGAGAGGATCTCGATGACCCGCACCCTGCTTGCCACCGCCACGCTGCTCGCCGGCGTCTCGCTCACCGCGACCGCGCAGGCCCGTCCGATGACGCCGGAAGATGTCGCCCAGCTCGAAAGCGTGGGCACGGTGGCGGTCTCGCCCGACGGCAGCCGTGTCGCCTACACGACTGCGAGCCTGCCGAACGTGATCGAGGGCGAGGACAACGGAAGCACCACGCAGCAGCTCAGGATGGCCTACGGGCCGGACAATGCGCGGGACTTCCTGCCCGAAGACGTGTCGGTCTCCACGATCAAGTTCTCCCCCGACGGCCGGATGGTCAGCTTCCTCTGGAGCAAGGGCAGCGAGGATCGCGCCGTGTGGGGTATTCCGGTCGACGGCGGCGCGCAGGTCAAGCTGGCGGCGGTGAAGGATACCGGCGTGCGCAGCTATGCCTGGGCGCCGGACGGCAGCACGCTCTACCTGCTGGCGGGCGCTGCGCCGGACAAGGATCGCGAAGCGGAAGCGAAAGATGGCTTCAACGCCATTGTCTACGAAGAGGAATCGCGCTTCAACCGCCTGTTCTCCGCGAGCGTGGGCGGTGAGGAAATCGACGCCGACCCCACCGAAATCACCGTTCCCGGCTATGTCACCAGTTTCGCGGTGACGCCCGACAACCGTTACGGCGTGATCGAGAGCCAGCCGACCCCGCAGATCGACGACACCTATACCTCCAGCCGGGTCAACATCGTCGACCTCGCCAGTGGCAGCGTGGTGCGCGAGGTGGAAACGCCTGGCAAGCTCGGCGATGTCGAGATCTCGCCCGATGGCAACCAGCTCTCGATGGTGGCCGGGATCGACATGAACGATCCGGCGGCGACCACGCTGCATCTGGTCGATGTGGCAACCGGCGAATATCGCGCGCTCAACGAAGGCGCGGCGGAAGCGACCGGCGATACCGAGTGGATGGCCGACGGCCGGCTGGCCGCGATCATCGACCAGGGCGCGGACACGATCCTGCGCATCTACAATGCCGACGGCAGCGTCGCGCAGGAGATCGATCCGGGCGAGCTGATCCTTACCAGCCTCGAGAATGGCGGGAGCGATGCGCTGTTCGTCGAAGCGGAAAGCCCGCGGCACCCGAGCGAACTCTTCGCTTTCGATGGCGCCGGTTTCACCCGCTGGACCACACACAACCCCTGGCTCTCCGAAATCGATTTCGGAGAGCAGCGCACGGTGACCTATACCGCGCGCGACGGGCAAGAGGTCGAGGGCATCCTGATCGAGCCGGTCGGCGGGGTTCCGCGCGGCGGCGCGCCCACGATCATGATGGTCCATGGCGGGCCCGAATCGCACTATTCCAACGGCTGGCTGACCGCCTATTCGATGCCGGGCCAGGTCGGGGCGGGGCTCGGCTACGCCGTGTTCCATCCGAACTATCGCGGCTCGACCGCCTATGGCACGGCCTTCGCCAAGGCCCACCAGAACGATTACGCGGGCGCCGAGTTCAACGATGTCGTCGACGGCAAGCGTGCGCTGGTGGAAGCAGGGATCGCCGATCCGGACCGCACCGGCATCACCGGCGGCTCCTATGGCGGCTATGCCAGCGCCTGGGGCGCGACCGCATTGTCCGCCGAATATGCCGCGAGCGTGATGTTCGTCGGCATCTCCAACCAGATCAGCAAGTTCGGCACGACCGACATTCCGATGGAAATGTACAATGTGCATGCCCGCAAGTGGCCGTGGGAAGACTGGCAGGGCATGCTGGAAGTCTCGCCGATCTACCACGTCGACAAGGCCGAGACCCCGCTGCTGATCATGCACGGCGCGGAAGACACGCGCGTCGCGCCGAGCCAGAGCTACGAGCTCTATCGCAATATCAAGGTGCGCAAGCCCGATACGCCGGTGCGCCTCGTGCTGTACCCCGGCGAAGGCCACGGCAACCAGCGGGCGGCTGCGCGCTATGACTACAACCTGCGGATGATCGAATGGTTCGAGACTTTTCTCAAGACCGGCGACCGCGATGCGGAAATGCCCGGACCGCGCCCCGAGCTGAAGATCGACGACGAGAGCGAGGACTGATCATGAAGCCCCACCGTTTTCTCGCCCCGCTCTGCCTGATCGCTCTCGGCGCCTGTTCGGCCGATCCGGCGGACGAAACGCCGGGCGAGGAGACGGCTGGCGCCACGAAGAATGCGACCGCGGAGGGGGGTGTCGAGAACGCGCCTTCCTCCGCCTCCGCGACCGATGAAAGCAATGTCGAAAGCGCCGGGGGCTACGATCCGGACAGTTCGGAGCCGCAGCTTGCGGGCGCAGCGGAATTTGCCGAGGTTGCCAAGGCGCGGCTGGCCGACGCATCCGAATGGAAACTTCGCAGCGTCGTCGAACTCAAGGGCCCGGTGGGCAACACGATCCTCGACGAACCACCTTATGCCTATATCGCATTCGGTCGCGGCCCGACCGATGTCGACCTGTTTGCCGAAATGGAGCCCCGCTTCGCGCAACAACAGCAGTACGGTCGCGACGACTTCTACGATTCCGATGGGAATGTCAGCGTGATGTGCATGGGCCCGGTTACGCAGGTGGGGCCCGACTCACCGCCCCTGGTCGCGGGATGCACGGCGGCCTTCCGCGACTAGGGCAGGGCCATCGCCGGCTGCTTTGGCCGGGTGCTCTAGAAGGTGTAGCCCAGCCCTGCGCCGACAAGCCACTGGTCGGCATCGCCGCGCTGCGCGACGTAGGGCGAATCCGCCGCATCGCCGATCATGCGTGAATATCCGCCCACGGCGAAGATCGCGAAGCCGCCATTGGTGAGATCGCCGTCGAGGTCGAACCCGCCGATCAGCGTGGCGCCGACCTTGTTGAAGCCCGCATCGGCAACGTAGGCGGGCAGGCCGCTGGCGAGCGCCTGGCCCGGCGTGACCGAGAAATAGTACGAGTTGAAATTGTCGTCGCCGTGCTCTGCCGAGAGCGCGAGATTGACCGCCGCACCCCGGCTGAGCGGCGTGAAATAGGTGATACTGGGGCTGATCGTGAAGCCTTCGTGCGCGCCCGCGATGTCCCACCGCGCATCGACGCCCAGGCTGATGCTGTCATAGGGGTTGAGCAGGCCCGAATAGCTGACGCCCGCGCTCGGCCCGACCTCGATCGCGGTGTCGAGCTCGCCCGCGGCGGCGACCACCGGATCCTCGATATCGCCCGTGCGGCTGGTACGCACCCGCACCACAGGGCCTGCACTGAAGCTTACCGGACCGTCGCCATCGGGCACGAAGTCGAGCGCAACGCCCGCCGGGCGCGGCTGAATGCCGATGCCGCCCAGCCGGCCCTGGATCAGCGGCAGGGGGAACGCCTCGTAATCGTCCGAGCCGTCGTAATCGCCGCTATAGGCGATGCCGATGCCGACCTGCACCCAGTCGCCGTCGAGCGCGGTGCCTTCGGCCATGTCCTCGGCGCTGTCTTCGGAATAGTCGTCGCCCTCGCTGCTCTGGGCGAGCGCGGGGGTGCCGACAGTGCCGAGGGCGAACGCGGCGAGAAGCGGGGTTATGCGGCGCATGGTCCGGGAAATTCCTCCTGTTGCGCCATCCGAACGGACTGCGCGCTCCATCGTTCCGTTTACGTGAACTTCCCTTAACAAGTGGCCTCAAGTCCATTTGCACCTTCGGCCCCTGCGCCCTACGAGCAGTGCATGACAGGGGCCGAGCGGCGAACACGCGCCGACATCGCGATCATTGGCGGCGGGCTTGCGGGCGGGCTGATTGCGCTTGCCCTGCGCAGGGCGGATCCCTCGCTCGGCGTCGTGCTGGTCGAGGCCGAAGAGACGCTCGGCGGCAACCACCGCTGGAGCTGGTTTTCGAGCGATCTGCCCGAAGGGGGCGAGGCGCTGCTCGCGCCCTTTCGCAAGACGAGCTGGCCGGTCGGCTATGCGGTGCTGTTTCCGCAGCACACGCGCACGCTCGGCAGCGTCTACAATTCGCTCGCCTCGGTCGATTTCGATGCCGCGCTGCGGCGCGAGCTGGCGCAGTCGACCATCCGCACGGGCCGTAGCGTCGTCAGCCTCGACGCGCGCGGCGCGACGCTGGAAGGCGGCGAGCGGATCGATGCGCGCTGCGTGATCGATGCGCGCGGATATGTTCCCTCCGACGCGTTCGAGGGTGGCTGGCAGGTCTTCATGGGCCGCCACCTGCGCACGGCCAAACCCCACGCGCTCGACCGCCCGATCGTGATGGATGTGCGCGTAAAGCAGCACGGCGCGTTCCGTTTCGCCTACACGCTGCCGCTCGCTGCCGACGAGCTCTTCGTCGAGGATACCTATTACCAGGACACGCCCGAGCTCGACCGCTCGAAGCTGTCCGCCCGGATCGACCGCTATTGCGCGGCGGTTGGGTGGGAGGGGGAGCCGATCGCCTTCGAGACCGGCGTGCTGCCGGTGGTGACCGGTGGAGACCTGGGCCGGTATCAGCGCGAAATGCGTATCCCCGGTGTGGCGATGGCGGGCGCGCGCGGGATGATCGCCCATCCGCTGACCAGCTACACGCTGCCCTTCGCGCTCGAGACCGCGCTGCTGGTGGCGGAAAACCGCGATCTGCCGGGCGAGCAGATGGCCGCCTTGCTGGAAGCGCATGCCCGGCGCGTGTGGAAGCGCACGCGCTTCTATCGCATGCTCGGGAAGATGCTGTTCGGCGCGGCCGAGCCGGGCCAGCGTTACCGCATCTTCCAGCGCTTCTACCGCCTGCCGCAACCGCTGATCGAGCGGTTCTATGCCGGGCGCTCGACCCGCGCGGACAAGCTGCGGATCCTGGCGGGCAAGCCCCCGGTGCCGATTTCGCGTGCTCTGCGCGCGCTGGCAGGGCATCGCCCGCCGCTGACGACAGAGGAAGGACCGGGCAGAGATGGCTGACAGCCGCCCCACAACATCGAACGCATGCGTGATCGGGGCGGGCTTCGGCGGCCTTGCTCTTGCCATCCGGCTTCAGAGCGCGGGGATCGCGACGACCGTGATCGAGGGACGCGACAAGCCCGGTGGCCGCGCTTATTTCTGGGAGAAGGAAACCGAGGCGGGCACCTTCACCTTCGATGGCGGGCCCACCGTGGTTACCGACCCCGATTGCCTGAAGGAACTCTGGGCGCTCACCGGCCACGACATCGCGCAGGATGTCGAGCTGGTCCCGGTCAAACCGTTCTACCGCCTCAACTGGCCCGACGGCACGAATTTCAACTACTCGAACGACCACGAGGAACTCTTCGCGGAGATCGCCAAGCTCAACCCGAAGGATGTCGAAGGCTACCAGCGCTTCCTCGACTATTCGGCGGGGGTCTACGAGGAAGGCTATGTGAAGCTGGGCACCGTGCCCTTCCTCGATTTCAAGTCGATGCTGAAAGCCGCGCCCGCGCTGGCCAAGAAGCAGGCCTATCGCAGCGTTTATTCGATGGTCTCCAGCTTCGTCGAGAACGAGAAGTTGCGCGAGGCGCTCTCCTTCCACACGCTGCTGGTCGGCGGCAATCCGATGAAGACCAGCAGCATCTACGCCCTCATTCACAAGCTGGAGATGGATGGCGGCGTGTGGTGGACCAAGGGCGGCACCAACCGGCTGATCGCGGGCATGGTCCGCCATTTCGAGCGGCTGGGCGGGACCATCCGGCTGGGCGATCCGGTGACCGGGATCGAAGTCGACGACAAGCGCGCGAAGAGCGTCAGGACCGAAAGCGGCTTTGTGCAGGGGTTCGATGCGGTCGCCAGCAATGCCGATATCATGCATTCCTACCGCGACCTGCTCGGCCGCTCGCAACGCGGGTGGAGCATGGGCCGCCGCCTCAAGCGCAAGAGCTTCAGCCCTGGGCTGTTCGTCGTCCATTTCGGCCTCGAAGGCACCTGGCCCGGCATTGCGCATCACATGATCTTGTTCGGTCCCCGCTACAAAGGCCTGCTCGACGACATCTACCAGCACGGTGTGCTGCCCGAGGATTTCTCGATCTACCTCCATCACCCGAGCAAAAGCGATCCGAGCATGGCCCCGCCGGGGATGAGCACGTTCTACGCGCTGGTCCCGGTCGCCCACATGGGCAAGCTGCCGGTCGACTGGGACGAGATCGGCCCGCTGCTCGAAAAGCGCATCCTCGACGAGGTCGGCAAGCGGCTGGTGCCCGACATTCACCAGCGGATCGTCACCAAGTTCCACTACGCGCCGTCCGATTTCGCGACCGATCTCAACGCGCATCTGGGCAGCGCCTTCAGCCTCGAGCCGGTGCTGACGCAAAGCGCCTGGTTCCGAGGCCACAACCGCGACGATGTGATCGAGAACTTCTATCTCGTCGGCGCAGGCACCCATCCCGGTGCGGGAATTCCCGGCGTGGTCGGCAGCGCCAAGGCGACCGCCGGGCTGATGATAGAGGCCCTCAAATGACGACCAGGCTGATCAGAGTGCGATCGAGCAAAACCGGCGGCGAGCTTCGCTTGGGAGTGAGTGACGATCCCCCTCCCCCTGCCGGGGAGGATTTGTGAACCGCCTCGCCATCTATTGCGGCTCGGCCACGCCGGCCGACCCGCGCTATATCGAACTTGCGCGCGAAGTCGGCCGCGACCTCGCGCGGCGCGGAATCGGCGTTGTCTATGGCGGCGGGCGGCTGGGCCTGATGGGTGCGCTGGCCGAGGGCGCGCTGGGCGAAGGCGGCGAGGTGATCGGCGTGATCCCGCATGCGATGGTGGAGCGCGAATTCGCCAACCACGACTGCACGCAGCTGATCACCGTCGACACGATGCACGAGCGCAAGGCGCGTTTTACCGATCTGGCGGACGGTTTCGTCACGCTGCCGGGCGGAATCGGGACGATGGACGAACTCTTCGAGGCATTGAGCTGGGCGCAGATCGGCTATCACGAAATGCCGGTCGGCCTGCTCAACGCTTTCGGCTTTTACGATGGTTTGATCGACTTCGTAAACCGGATGGCCGATACGGGTTTCGTGCGGGCGACGCATCGCGAAATCCTGCAGGTGGCGGAGACTTTGCCGGAACTGCTCGACAAGCTTGAGTCTTATGTGCCCAATACGCCGATCTATCGCATGAGTGCCGACCAGTTGTGACCCAAGCCCGCCCCCTCGTCCCTTCGCGCTTCGTCCGCCCCTCGATCCCGCGGCCCGGCGGCGGACGCGAGCGACACGGGCTGGTGCGCGAATCCTACGAGATGATCGCGGAGGGATCGCGCAGCTTCGCGCTCGCCTCCAGGCTGTTCGACCGGCCGACGCGCGAGCGGGTGTGGATGCTCTATGCATGGTGCCGGAGGTGCGACGATCTGGCCGACGCGCAGGACAAGGGCGGCGAACTGGGCGACCAGGCGGGGATCGAGGATCGGCTGCAGGCCATCCGGGTGCTCACGCGCCGCGCGCTGGAAGGTGAGCCGACCGCCGACCCGGCGTTCGACGCGCTCGGCCAGGTTGCGGGCGAGGCGGGTATCACGCGCGACATGGCGAACGAGGTCATCTCCGGCTTTGCGATGGACGCGGCGCATTTCAGCCCCGCGACCGAGAAGGAGATGATGCGCTACTGCTACCATGTCGCGGGTGCGGTGGGCGTGCTGATGGCGCGGGTGATGTTCGCGCCCAACGATGCCTTCATCTACGACCGGGCGTGCGACCTCGGCCTCGCATTCCAGCTCGCCAATATCGCGCGCGACGTGGTCGAGGATGCCGAGGCCGGGCGCTGCTACCTGCCGCATGACTGGCTCGCCGAAGCAGGGCTCGAGCCCGGCATGCACGCCGCGCCGGAAAACCGCTTCAGGCTGGCGGGCGTGGTCGCGCGGGTGGTCGACCGGATGGAACTGTACGAGGATGCCGCTCGATTGGGCGCGAAACACCTGCGCTTCCGCCAGCGCTGGGCGGTGCTTTCCGCCGCGCGGATCTACGGCGCCATCGGGCGCAAGGTGCGCGAGCGCGGCCAGCTGGCGTGGGACACCCGTACCTATGTCCCGTTCTACGAAAAGCTGTGGCACATCGCGGCCGCTTTCGGCGAGGCGGTGACGAAACACGCGCCCGAGCCTGTCGAATGGCCGCCCTACAAGCGCGAGGACCTGCGGCCCGTCGCCGGGTGGTAGACCTTGCGTCCGCTTGGCGGTAGCGGGTCGGGCATGATCGAAAAGCTCCTGATCGCCAATCGCGGCGAGATTGCCTGCCGCATCATCCGCACCGCGCGGTCGATGGGTATCGCGACCGTTGCGGTCTATTCCGATGCCGATGCCAAGGCGCTGCATGTGCGCCAGGCCGACGAGGCGGTGCATATCGGGCCCTCGCCCGCTGCCGAAAGCTACTTGGTGGGCGAGAAGATCATCGCCGCGGCGAAGCAGACTGGCGCGCAGGCGATCCACCCGGGCTACGGCTTTCTCTCCGAGAATGCCGATTTCGCGCAGGCCGTGAAGGATGCGGGCCTGATCTGGGTCGGCGCGCCGCCTTCCTCGATCCGCGCGATGGGCCTGAAGGACGCCGCCAAGAAGCTGATGCGCGAGGCGGGCGTGCCTGTGACGCCGGGCTATGACGGCGACGACCAGTCCGCCGAACGGCTGAAGCAGGAGGCGGATGCGATCGGCTACCCCGTCCTCATCAAGGCGGTCGCGGGCGGGGGCGGCAAGGGGATGCGCAAGGTGGATGCCGAGGGCGAGTTTCGTTCCGCGCTCGAATCCTGTCGCCGCGAAGCCAAGGCCAGCTTCGGCAACGACGATGTGATCCTCGAAAAATGGATCACCTCGCCCCGCCATATCGAGGTGCAGGTGTTCGGCGACAGCCACGGCAACCACGTCCACCTGTTCGAACGCGACTGCTCGCTCCAGCGCCGCCACCAGAAGGTGATCGAGGAAGCGCCTGCGCCCGGCATGGACGAGGCGACGCGCGAGGAAATCTGCGCCGCCGCCGTGCGTGCTGCGAAAGCGGTCGATTACGAGGGCGCGGGCACGATCGAGTTCATCGCGGATGCTTCCGAAGGCCTGCGCGCCGACCGCATCTTCTTCATGGAAATGAACACGCGCCTGCAGGTCGAACACCCGGTGACCGAAGAGATCACCGGCGTCGATCTGGTCGAATGGCAGCTGCGCGTGGCGGCTGGCGAGCCGATCCCGCTCAAGCAGGACGAGCTGAGCATCGACGGCTGGTCGATCGAGGCGCGGCTCTATGCCGAAGACCCGACCACCGGCTTCCTGCCGAGCACCGGCCCGCTCGATCTGCTCGAACTGCCCGATGGCGTGCTGCGCGTCGAAACCGGGGTCGAGGAAGGCGATGCGGTCAGCCCGCATTACGACCCCATGATAGCGAAGCTGGTGGCGCGCGGAGGCACCCGCGACGAGGCGATGCTCGAACTCGCGACCGGCCTGTTCGCCACCAAGGTCTGGCCGGTGCGGACCAACGCCGCCTTTCTGCTCGCGTGTCTGAACGATCCGACCTTCCGCGCCGGTGACATGACAACCGGGCTGATCGCGGATCGCGGCGATATGCTGACCGAGGTCGAACCGGCGGGCGACAACGAGTGGCAGGGCGCCGCGCTTCAACTGTTCGCGTCCGCTTATGCCGCAAGTATCGATCCGGGCGCAGGCCCATGGCAGCAGGTCGACGGGTTCCGCCTCAATCGCGATGCGGGGCCGCGCATTACCGTCCAGCACAAGGACGAGCGCAGGGTGCTCGAACTGGAGCAATGCGTTGCGGCGAGCGGCTTTGCCACCCCGCTGGGCGACGACGCGCTGGTCTATCGCGACGGCCAGCCTTTCCTGTTCACCCATCCCAATCTCTCCGCCGGAGCCGCTTCCGCCGCCGACGGTGCGATCCTCGCGCCGATGCCGGGCAAGGTCATCGCGGTCGACGTGGCCGAGGGCGATGCGGTCACCGCGGGCCAGCGGCTGATGGTGCTCGAGGCGATGAAGATGGAGCACGCGCTCACCGCGCCGTTCGACGGGACCGTGACCGAGCTTTCCGCCAGCCAGGGGGGTCAGGTGCAGGTCGAGGCGGTGCTGTGCGTGGTTGAGCCTGCTGCGGATTAGAGCCCACCCCCTCCGGCATGCGGGAGGGTGGGCTTAAACTACGCTCAATCCTCCGCGACCGGCGGGCCGAACAGGCGCCCGCGCTCGGCATAGAGCACCAGCAACAGCGTGACCAACGCCGCGCACAGCAGCGACAGGGCCAGCGGCTGCGCGGTACCGTCGTAGGAAAAGCCGATGCCTGCGCCGATCAGCGCGGCGGTGACCATCCGCAGGAAGGTCTGCGCGCTCGCCGCAGCCCCCGCCGTCTCGCGGAAGGGCTGCATCGCGATCGATCCGAAATTGGCGCCGATGAAGCCGAGCAGCGCCAGGTTGAGCGCCATGAGCGGGGCGAAGGTCCACAGGCTTTCGTCCGGCTGGCTGGCGAAGAACAGCTGCGCGCCTGCCACCAGGATGAACAGGAACAGGCCCGTATGGCTCACACGGCGCGCGCCGAAACGCTCGACAATGCGCGAATTGGCCCAGCTGGCGACGGCCATGGCGCCCGCACAGGTGGCGAAGATCGCGGGGAACCAGGGCCCCGCGCCAAAACCTTCGCCGATCAGCTGCTGGGCGGAATTGATGAAGCCGAATAGGCTGCCGAAAATCACCGCGCTGCCCATGGTGTAGCCGAGCGCCATCGGCATGGTAACGGTTGCGCGCATGTTGCGCGCGATCACGCGCGGGCGGATCGGCTGCTTGTCTTCTGGATGCAGCGTCTCGGGCAGGTTGCGCCAGGCCCACGCGCCCATCGCCACGCCGACGGTCGCGGTGAAGACGAAGATCCAGCGCCAGTCGCCCATCACCATCAGCACCCCCTGGCCGATGCTGGGGGCGATCGCGGGGACCATCAGGAAGATGACGAAGATCAGGCTCATCATCCGGGCCATCTTGTCGCCGCCCACCCGGTCGCGGATGATCGCAGGCGGCAATGCGACGATGCCCGCCGCGCCCAGACCCTGCAGGAAGCGCAGGGTGAGCAGCGCCTCGAAGCTCCATGCAAGCGCACACAGGATCGAGAAGGCGATGTAGAGCGCCAGGCTGCTGAACAGCACCGGGCGGCGACCGAAGCGGTCGGCCAGCGATCCCGGCACCAGCGCGCCGATCCCGGCCGCCAGCAGGTAGGCACCGACCACGAACTGGCGCGAGTTGCCCGTCGCGCCGAGATCGGCGGCAAGATTGTCGAGCGCGGGCAGGATCGCGTCGATACCCAGCGCATTGAGCGCCATCAGCAGCGCCATCATCGCGATCAGCTGGCGCTCGCCGATCGACCTGCCCGAGGGTGGCAAGGGAGCGGACGCCCGCGCCGTGTGGGTCTCGGCCTCGCGCGCGGCCGCGCTGCCGAGAGTCTCCCCCGGCGCGTATTCAGGATTTCGCATGTGCACAAAACCGCAAATGGCGTCGTCGGTTCCGATTGGCAACCTGTGTGCTATCGCAGGGCCGCGATGAGCGAGGCCGAGACAGGACTGGACGACTCTTCCGGCGAGCTGCCGCCGCGAAAGATCATCCATGTCGATATGGATGCCTTCTTCGCCAGTGTGGAGCAGCGGGACAATCCGGAGCTGCGCGGGCGCCCGGTGGCGGTCGGCGGGGCGAGCGGGCGTGGCGTGGTCGCCGCCGCCAGTTACGAGGCGCGCCGGTTCGGCGTGAAGTCGGCAATGCCATCGGTCACTGCCAAGCGGCTGTGCCCCGACCTGATCTTCGTCAAGAGCCGGTTCGATGCCTATCGCGAGGCGTCGGAGCAGATCCGCGCGATCTTCCGCCACCATACCGATCTGGTCGAACCGCTGAGCCTCGACGAGGCCTATCTGGACGTGACCGTGAACAAGCTCGGCATCGGGTCGGCCACGCAGGTCGCTCAGATGATCCGGCAGGAAATCCGCGCCAAGACGCAGCTGACCGCGAGCGCGGGCGTTTCCTACAACAAGTTCCTCGCCAAGCTGGCGAGCGACCAGAACAAGCCCGACGGGCTGTGCGTCATCCGCCCCGGCGAGGGCGCTGACTTCGTGCGCGGCCTGCCGATCCGGCGCTTCCACGGCGTCGGCCCGCGCGGGGAGGAGAAGATGGCCCGGCTCGGGATTGCGACCGGGGCCGATCTGGCGGCGAAGGACGCGGCTTGGCTCACCGCCCATTTCGGGAGCTTCGGCGAGTATCTCTACCGCGCGGCGCGCGGGATCGACGACCGCCCCGTGCGCGCCAACCGCATCCGCAAGTCGGTCGGCGGAGAGCGGACGTTCTCGGTCGACCGGCACGAGGCGGAGGAGTTGCGCAGCACGCTGGCCGAGATCGTCGAGATCGTGTGGGAGCGGATCGAGCGGGCGCAGGCGCGCGGGCGCACGGTGACCCTCAAGCTGAAATACAACGATTTCCGGATCGTCACCCGTGCACGCTCCCTGCCGCGAAATATCGCGGACAAGACCGAGTTCGCTTCGGTGGCGCGCGAAATCCTGGAGGACATGCTGCCGCTTCCTCGTCCGATCCGGCTGATGGGGCTGACGCTATCCAACCTCGATCGCGGGGACGCGCAGATGCAGGAAGACGGCGAGGGTGGCCAGCTTGCGCTGTTCTAGCCCCGGGGCTTGCGCAGTGCATCGAGCCTTCGCCGGGTCAGCGCGCTGATCGGCCCCGGCACGGCGTCGGGTGCGAAGAACCGCGCTTCGACGACCTCGCGCCCGTCCGGCGTCGGATCGCCATCGGCGCGCGCGACAAAGACGTGAGCCGTCTGCGGCGCGCCCGAGACGGTTTCGGTGAAAGTGTCGAGCAGGTCGAGATCGGGTAGGGTCAGCCCCAGCTCCTCGCGGATTTCGCGCCGTGCCGCCTCGGCCGGGGGCTCGTTCCCGACGATGCCGCCGCCGGGCAGGGCCCAGCCCGGCGGGCCGTAGGAATGGCGGATGAACAGCACCCGCCCGCGCTCGTCGCGCACCAGCACGGTGATTGCATGGAGCTGCGGCTTCGCGATCCGCCGCCAGTAATGGCGCAGCCGATGCGCGATCCGCAGGGCGATCCTCTCGATCGGTTTGGGGAGCAGGTGCCGCACGCGATCGAGGCATAAAGCAACGGGCCGACCCGGCAAGCACCGGATCGACCCGCAGCGTAGCCTTGCAGGCTGGTGGGTCCGGGCGATCAGCCCAGCGTCGACTTGAGGAACCAGGCGCGTTCCTCGGCCATGTCGGTCCAGTCGTCGATCAGGCCGTCGGTCGCGTTGTCGCCCGCCTTTTCGGCCAGGTCCTTCATTCCCTTGAGGCGCTTGACCATCGCGACATTGTCCGCGTGGAGTTCGCTGACCATTGCTTCGGGTTCGAGATCGGTCGAATCCTGATCCTTCACCTGCGTCGCGCGGGCGACCGACCCGATCGAGGTCAGCGTGGTGTCGCCCAGCTTGCGCACGCGCTCGCCGATCGCGTCGATCTGGTCGCGTATCTCGATCGCCTGCTCATCGAACATCAGGTGCAGGTCGCGGAAACGCGGGCCCTTGACGTGCCAGTGGAAGTTCTTGGTCTTGAAATAGAGCGCGAGATGGTCCGCCAGCAGGCCATTGAGCTCCTGCACGAGTGCGGTGCGCGAATTGTCTCCGGTATCGGCCATGTTCGGTTCTCCTTTTCTGATCATTTGGCTGTGAAATGGGGTCTTACCACATCAACGCCAAGACCCCTGCGGGTTTCCTCCGGAAGCTTCGATCACAGTGATCATGCGCTGGGCGTGCGTCTAGATGATACCGCGCGCGCCCAGGCCCAGCACCAGCCCGGCGAGCAGCACGATCGCCCCCATTGCAAGCCGTAAGACCCGCAGTGGAAGCGCATCCAGCTCCTCGCCCAAAGCCCAGCCCCCGGCGAGCGCTAGCCCCGCGCCGACTGCTCCGCCTGCCGCGACATAGGCGGGTAGCGCGGTCGCCGCCGCCAGCGCGAACAGCAGGAAGCGCGCGGCGTCGCCCCACTGGCGTGCCAGCAGGACGACGAAGGTCGCGAAGGGAGAGCGGGTCGGCTCCTTCGGCGTCTTCTCGCGCGTGGGCCAGAACAGTTCCACTGCCGCGACCGCCAGTGCAATGGCGACCAGCATCTGCTTGGCCGCGGCAGGCAGCAGGCCCGCGATGACATCGCCCGCCATCGCCATCAGTCCGGCGGTGAAGACCGCAGCCAGCAGACCGGCGAACAGGATGACGCCGCCCAGCGACCGGGACAGCCGCGCGACCAGCAGCTGATCGCGCGCGCCGATAGTCAGCAGCAGCGCTGCGGCAAATCCGAAGAGAAAGGACGACACGCGCGCGGTCAGGCGGCGTTGGCCGCGCTGCCCGCGGGTTCGGTCATCACCTTGTTGCGCCCGGTCTTCTTCGCTTCGTAGAGCAGATCGTCGGCCTTGCGCAGCGTTTCGTCGCTGGTCTCGCCATTGGCCGCAACGCCTGCCGAAAAGGTGATGGCGCCCATCGGCTCGTCGGTCTCGCGCACCTTCAGGTTGCGATCCGCCAGCGCGTCCTTGGCCATTTCGACCTTTTCGGCCAGCTTGGCCGTATCGGGCGTTTCGGCGATAACGAGAAATTCCTCCCCGCCCCAGCGCGAGACGGGCCAGGGGGCGAGCGCTTCGGTCAGCGCCTCGGCCACCAGCCGCAGCGCGCGGTCGCCGACGGCATGGCCATAGGAATCGTTGATCGTCTTGAAATGATCGATGTCGATGATCGCGGCGCAATAGCGGACCTTGCGGATTTCGAGATCCTGGATCAGCCCGCGGGTCGCGCGGCGGTTGGGAATGCCGGTCAACTCGTCGACAAGCGCCTTGTTGCGCGCCTCGTCCAGATCGCGCTGCAGGCGGTCGATCCGGCTCGATGCGGTGGACAATTCGCGCTCGGCCTCGGCGGCGCGGTCCACGATACGGCGGATCGCGCCCTTCAGGTCTTCCCCTTGCGCCCCTTCGCGGATGACCTGGCTTTCCTCGGCAATATCGCGCCCGACATCGTCGGCCTGGCGCTTGGTTTCCAGAGCGAGGTCGGAGGCCGCGTTGAGGAACATCTCGACCGCCTCGTCGCGGGCCGCGATCCGCTCTTCGGGATCGTCGGAGGCGGAGGCATGCTTGCCCATGATCTCGACGATGGTCTCCTGCTTCATGCGCAGGCCGTTCTCGATATAGGTGTCGGTCTCCTCGCAAATCACCTTGCTCGACCGGGTGAGGTAGAGGTAGCCGAAACGATAGTTCAGCGGTGTGGGATCGAGCAGGTTTCCGGAAAGAAACGCCAGCACATCGCGCCCGATTGCATCCTGTTTCATGGCCCAACCACTCGCTTGCCTCTCGCGGGGGGGGGGCTTTCTCGCCACCCCTCGCAACGCATCCCATACGACCCGGGAGTGAATTTTTACTCAAAGCGGAGGGGGAGGGGCAAACTATCGGTTGTAAAAAAGGGGGATATCTGCCGGGCCGCACTATAGAGGCGGCCCGGCAGGAGGTGCTCCAGGGACGTCGGGAGGGCCTAGAATCCGAAGCCGATGCCGACCCGGCCGCCCCATTCGTCGTCGCCGGTATTGGTGCCGAACCCGGCGGAGAGGTACACCGACTCGCTCACGCGCCCGGCGAAGCTCCCGGCGAAGCCTTGCTCGCCATTATAGGTCGCCGCATTGACCCAGACCGAGACCGACTTGCCCGGGATGATCGGCGCATTGCCCATCGCCATGGCCTGCGCGATCCCGCCGCTCATCCGCTGGTCGAGATCCTCGAGCTGGAACGAGAGATCGGCGAACTGCCCTTCGAGCGTTCCGACCCGGCCGGTAACGGCCGCGACCTCCGCACTCAGCGCATCGAACTGCGCATCGGTCACGGCGCTGACCGGAACGTTGAAACCGCGCTGCGCAGTGCCGAGGATCGCATCAGGATTAAAGGCCGTGCGGCCCAGCGTGCCGGACTCGTCCGCAGTGACGAGATAGATCGTGCCCGACTGCTGGCCGCTGCCGTTATTGAGGCTGGCGACTTCGACCGTGTCGGTCGCCGTGCCGATAGCGATCTGGTTGGCGGCGGTCGTCGTCGCGCCCGCTCCGATTGCGGTCGAGCCGACGAAATCGGCGGTCGCGCCGGTACCGATGGCGGTCGCGTTGTCGGCGCGCGCGAGCGCCACGTACCCGATGGCGGTCGCATTCTCGCCCCTTGCCTGTGCCTCTGCACCAATGGCCGTGGACTGCACCGAGGACGCCAGACTGCTGTAACCCAGCGCCGTCGCCCTGTCGTCGCGGGCGTGGGAAAACGCGCCGAAGGCCAGCGCGCCGACTCCCTGTGCGTTGGACCCGGCACCCGCTGCGGTCGACTGGACTCCGCTCGCCACCGCTCCATAGCCGAAGGCGGTGGTCCGGATGCCGTTCGATACCGTGTCCGCGCCCACGGCCACCGTTTCGGTGCCGCTGGCGATCGCTCCGTCGGCGCCGGTGTCGCTCCCGTCGCCGCCGATGGCGACCGAACCGGCGCCGGAGCCGGCGGCCGACCGGCCGAGGGCAACCCCGTTGGTGCCGGTCGCGCTTGCTGAGTTGCCGACGGCGGTGCTGCCGTCCTGGCTGGCAGTCGCGCCCGCGCCCAGGGAGGTCGAATTGTTGCCCGAAGCCTGCGCATCGGACCCGTAGGCCGACGATCCGTCGCCCGATGCCTCGCTGCTGTCGCCAACCGCCGTTGCGTCGTCGCCGGTCGCTTCGGCGTTCGCGCCGCATACGACCGAGGCTTCCGCATCTTCGCCGAGGAGGGAACCTCCCGTCCCGTCGGTCAGCAGCCCCAGCAGCCCGTCTCCGTCGACGTCGAGAAGGCAGGACTGCGCCTGCGCGGGCGCGGATGGGGGCCAGCGCCGCAGTGGCGATCAGCGTCGCGGTCAGAGCCATGCTGTGCTTCGTCAATTCAGGCATTCAATTCTCTCCATCTGTTTCGGACACCGGCCATCACCCCTGCGCCAGGAACAGACACAGGGTGGGGCACGGCGTTTGGCTATCGAACGCAGCCTTTTTCAGAACCCAAGATCATATCGACTTGCGGACGTGCAAAGAGTCCAAAAACCGGAGTTTTCGGATGTTTCGTTACGGGCACGGCAAGTAAAATGCGCTGGATGATTCTGTAAAATCGAAGGTCCGATACTTTTGTGAAGGCCCTGTTAAATTTTACATTCGTAGAATTATCTAGGGGAAAATCCGGCCTTTTTCCATGATCTTACATCTCACACGAGGCTGAGTGCCGTTGCTGCGTTTGCGAACGGGTCCGTCACTAAAGCTAGGAAACCATGGCAGAAAATTTCGCTCTCCGAATAGTGCGCGCGCCCTGTTGTCACGGGACTCGATCTTCGTGCTCTGTTCGAAACGCGATATTCCACCTTCTTCGCGATTATAGTCGCCTCTAGGGCCTTTTCTCGCGGACGGGTTCGAGGCGGTCCGGGCTGGACGAGAGCCCTGTCCGCCCTTACTCTGCGTGGCACACCGCCGGGGAGCCAGCTTGTGGCTGAGAGGTGTGGGTATGCTCCATACGACCCGTCGAACCTGAACCGACTAGCATCGGCGGAGGGAGCGGGTTGTCGGCAGTCCGGCCGGTTTCGCGCGCCCTTCGTCCTCGAAGGAGCGTAACCCATGGCCGACATCAACAGCCCCGTAGAGATTGGCGTTACCACCGGGCCTATCCGTGGCAGCCGCAAGGTCCATGTCGCCGCGCGCACCGGCTCCGGCGTGCGCGTAGCCATGCGTGAGATCGACCTTGAGGGCGGCGAGCCGTCCTTGCGGGTCTACGACACCTCCGGCCCCTACACCGATCCCGAAGCCCGGATCGACATCAACACAGGCCTGCCTGCGATGCGGCGCGAGTGGATCATGGCGCGCGGCGATGTCGAGGAATACGATGCGAGGCCGGTGAAGCCGGAGGATAACGGCCAGCTCGGGCCCGACCGCTCGGGCGGCGTTCCGCAGTTTCCCAATGTGGTGAAGCGGCCGCTCCGGGCCAAGGCAGGCCAGAACGTCAGCCAGATGCACTACGCGCGCAAGGGCATCATCACGCCCGAGATGGAATACGTGGCGGAGCGCGAGAACCTTGGCCGCGAGCAGATTGCAGCGGAACGCGACGGGCAGAGCTGGGGCGCCGAGATTCCCGACTTCATCACCCCCGAATTCGTCCGCGACGAAGTGGCACGCGGTCGCGCGATTATCCCCAGCAACATCAATCACCCCGAGAGCGAGCCGATGGCGATCGGGCGCAACTTCCTGGTCAAGATCAACGCCAATATCGGCAATAGCGCGGTGGCATCCGATGTCGCCAACGAGGTCGACAAGATGGTCTGGTCGATCCGCTGGGGCGCGGACACCGTCATGGACCTTTCCACCGGGCGCAACATTCACGACACGCGCGAGTGGATCATCCGCAACAGCCCCGTCCCGATCGGCACCGTGCCGATCTACCAGGCGCTCGAAAAGGTCGGCGGCATCGCCGAGGATCTGACCTGGGAGATCTTCCGCGACACGCTGATCGAACAGGCCGAGCAGGGCGTCGACTATTTCACCATCCATGCCGGGGTGCGGCTGCCCTACGTGCCCATGACCGCCAAGCGCGTCACCGGCATCGTCAGCCGCGGCGGCTCGATCATGGCGAAATGGTGCCTCGCGCATCACAAGGAGAGCTTCCTCTACGAACGCTTCGACGAGATCACCGAGATCATGAAGGCCTATGACATCGCCTATTCGCTGGGCGACGGCCTGCGCCCCGGCTCCATCGCCGACGCGAATGACGAAGCCCAGTTCGCCGAGCTCTACACGCTGGGCGAACTCACCAAGCGCGCTTGGGAGCAGGATGTACAGGTGATGATCGAAGGCCCCGGCCACGTGCCGATGCACAAGATCAAGGAGAATATGGACAAGCAGCTGGAAGCCTGCGGCGAAGCGCCCTTCTACACGCTCGGCCCGCTCGTCACCGATATTGCGCCGGGGTACGACCACATCACCAGCGGCATCGGCGCGGCGCAGATCGGCTGGTACGGCCCCGCCATGCTCTGCTACGTCACGCCCAAGGAACACCTCGGCCTGCCCGACCGCGACGATGTGAAGGTCGGCGTGGTGACGTACAAGCTCGCCGCCCA
>PAVA01000036.1 GCA_002712945.1 Citromicrobium sp. | reverse complement strand
TCCTCGATCACCGGCAGCGTCTCGAACTGGTGGAACGGCGGCGGGCTGGACAGGGTCCATTCCAGCGTCGTCGCACCCGGCCCCCAGTAGTTCGCTTCGGCGCGCTTGCCCGCCGTAAAGGCGTAGACCAGGTTCACGAAGAAGATCAGGACCGAGACGGCGGTGATCGCGTAGCCAATGGTCGAGACCTCGTTCCAGAAGGTGTAGGCCTCCGCATAGTCGGGGTAGCGGCGCGGCATGCCCTGCACGCCGAGGAAGTGCATCGGGAAGAACACCACGTTCACGCCGATGAAGAACACCCAGAAGTGGATGTGCGCCAGCAGCTCGGAGTGCATCCGTCCGCTCATCTTCGGGAACCAGTAGTAGAACCCTGCGAACATCGAGAACACGGCACCCATCGAGAGCACGTAGTGGAAGTGCGCCACGACGTAATAGGTATCGTGCAGGTTGTCGTCGACACCGCCATTGGCGAGCACGACGCCGGTCACACCGCCCACGGTGAACAGGAAGATGAAGCCCAGCGCCCAGACCATGGGCGATTTGAACTCGAGGCTGCCGCCCCACATCGTCGCGATCCAGCTGAAGATCTTCACGCCGGTCGGCACGGCGATGACCATGGTCGCGGCGGTGAAGTACATCTTCGTGTTCACGTCGAGGCCGACCGTATACATGTGGTGCGCCCACACGATGAAGCCGACCACGCCGATCGCGACCATGGCGTAGGCCATGCCGAGGTAGCCGAACACCGGCTTGCGGCTGAAAGTCGCCACGATCTGGCTGATCATGCCGAAGCCCGGCAGGATCATGATGTAGACTTCCGGGTGGCCGAAGAACCAGAACAGGTGCTGGTAAAGCACGGGGTCGCCGCCGCCCGAAGGATCGAAGAAGGTCGTGCCGAAATTGCGGTCGGTCAGCAGCATGGTGATCGCCGCAGCCAGGACCGGCAGCGCCAGCAGCAGCAGGAAGGCGGTGACCAGCACCGACCACACGAACAGCGGCATCTTGTGCAGGGTCATGCCCGGCGCGCGCATGTTGAAGATGGTGGTGATGAAGTTGGTCGCGCCCAGGATCGAGCCCGCGCCCGCGAGGTGGAGCGAGAAGATCGCGAAGTCGACCGCCGGGCCGACCGAACCGCTGGTCGAAAGCGGCGCATAGACCGTCCACCCGGTACCCGCGCCCGGCCCGATGCCGCCGGGGACGAACAGCGAGAACAGCAGCGAACAGAAGCCCGCTACGGTCAGCCAGAACGAAATGTTGTTCATGCGCGGGAAGGCCATGTCGGGCGCGCCGATCATGATCGGCACGAACCAGTTGCCGAACCCGCCGATCATCGCGGGCATGACCATGAAGAAGACCATGATCAGGCCGTGCGCGGTGATGAACACGTTCCACATGTGGAGCGCGGTATCGACATCGGCACCGCCGCCGAGCGCCTGCGCCCACCAGCTGAGATACTGGATACCCGGCTCGGCGAGCTCCATCCGCATGATGCCCGAGATCGACCCGCCGACGATGCCCGCCACGATCGCGAAGATCAGGTAGAGCGTGCCGATGTCCTTGTGGTTGGTCGACATGAACCAGCGGGCGAAGAAGCCCGGCTTGTGGTCGGCATCATGATGGCCATGGGCATCGTCATGGGCCTGGAAGGTGTCAGCGGTGGTAGCCATGTCGCTCGGGTTCTCTTCGGTTATGCTTATCGTCGTTCGGTTCGCTTGGGTCGGACGCGCCGTCAATCGGTGCCCTCGGCCCCTTCCGCGTCGCTCGCGTCGAGCGGGACGGACGGCGCAGTGCCGCCCTCGTCGTCGGCAGCGGTCGGGGCACCGCCGGCGGCCGGAGCGCCTTCGGTTGCGCTGGCCGGTGCCTGAATATCGGCGGCTTCGCTCGTTTCCGCATCCTCGCCGAAGCTGCCGCCCTTGGAGGCGACCCACTGGCGCCAGCGGTCCATCGGCACCGCCTCGATGGCGATCGGCATGTAGGCATGGCGCGCGCCGCACAGTTCGGAACACTGGCCGTAATAGATGCCCGGTTCCTTGATCGTCAGCATGCGCTCGTTCAGGCGACCGGGGACCGCGTCCAGCTTGAACCACAGGCTGGGCACCGCGAAGGAGTGGATCACGTCCGCGCCGATGGTCTGGATCCGCAGCGGCACGCCGACGGGCACGACCATGCGGTTATCCACCGCCAGCTGGCCGGGCAGGCCGCGCGACAGTGCCTCTTCCTCGGGCAGCATGTTCGAGATCACCTCGAACCCGCCCTGGTCGGGATAGGTATAGCCCCAGTACCACTGGTAGCCGGTCGCCTTGATCGTGATCGCATCTTCCGGCGCGGTCTTGTACTGGCGCGCGAGCAGCGTGATCGAGGGCACCGCGATCACGATCATCACGATCACCGGCACGATCGTCCAGATCACCTCGATCAGCGTGTTATGCGTGGTGCGCGAGGGCTCGCGGCCTTCGCGGCGGCGGAACTTCACCATCGCGAACAGCAGCAGCGCGAGCACGAACAGGCTGATGATAGTGATGATCGGGAACAGGATGTAATTGTTCATGCCCAGCGCGAACTGGCCATCGTCGGTGTACTGGTCCTGGAAGCTCATGGACTTGACCGCATCGTCCTCGAACGAGGTCGGCTGGCCCTTGATCCATTCCGGCCCGAGATATTCGTACCCGGCTTCCGCTTCGCCCGCGGCCTCGGCCGCGTCGCCTTCGGCAGCCGCATCGGCCGGAGCTGCCCCGGCCTCTGCCGCCGTGTCCGGAGCCCCCACGGTGGGCGCTGCGGCGATGGCGGGCTGAACGACGAATGCCAGCGCCACGAGAGCCAGCAGGCCGATCACGAGACGGCGGATATCGCGGATGGTGGCGGCAGTCGGCATTGTCTGTCGTTTTCCCTGTAGTCTGTCGAGAAACGGTGCGCGGGCCAGCCCTCCCAGGCCGATGCACACCATTTTGGCGGGCGCTATAGGCGCGCTTGCCGCGACTCTCAAGCGCCTCTAGACGGGATTTCCCGAACCGTCCAATGCGTTCGGCGCAATCACCGTTTCCCCTTTTTGAAAGGCCCCCTCCCCGGCATGACGGAAGAAGAGATCATCGGCGAACTGCGCGGGTGCGACGCGCTGCTCGAAGGGCACTTCCTGCTCAGCTCGGGCCGCCACTCGGCCCACTACCTGCAATGCGCGCGCGTGCTGATGGACGCGGAGCGCGCCGGGCGCATGGCCTTCGCACTGACCCAGAAGATCCCGCGCGAGATTCGCAGCCAAATCGACGTGGTCGTCAGCCCCGCGATGGGCGGGCTTATCATCGGGCACGAGATGGGCCGCGCGCTGGGCAAGTCCGCGATCTTCCTCGAACGGCCCGAGGGCACGTTCGAGCTGCGCCGCGGCTTCGCACTGGAAAAGGGCGCCAAGGTGCTGATGGTGGAAGACGTCGTCACCACCGGCAAATCGAGCATGGAGGCGATCGAAGCGGTGGGCCGCGAAGGCGGCGAGGTGATCGCCGAAGCCTCGCTGGTCGACCGATCCTCGGGCACGGTGGACCTCGGCGTGCCGTTCTTCCCGCTGATCCAGCTGTCCTTCCCGACCTATGCCGAGAAAGAGGTGCCGGCGGAGCTGAAAGCCGTGCCCGTGACCAAGCCGGGAAGCCGGAAGGCCTGATTTGACTGAGAGACTCCGCCTCGGCGTCAATATCGATCACGTCGCGACGATCCGCAACGCGCGCGGCGGCGACCATCCCGATCCGGTGCGCGCGGCGGAGATCGTCGCGGCGGTCGGCGGCGACGGCATCACCGCGCACCTGCGCGAGGACCGCCGCCATATCCGCGACGACGACCTCAAGCGCATCCAGGACGCAACCGATCTGCCGCTCAATCTGGAAATGGCCGCGACCGAGGAGATGCTGCAGATCGCGCTACGCCATCAGCCGCACGCCGCCTGCATCGTGCCCGAAAAGCGCGAGGAGCGCACAACCGAGGGCGGGCTCGATGCGGCCGGGCTGCACAACCAGCTTGCCCCGATCGTGACCGAGCTGAAGGACGCAGGTATCCGCGTCTCGCTGTTTATCGAGGCCCATCCGGCACAGCTCGAAGCGGCGATGCGCCTCGGCGCGCCCGTGGTAGAGTTCCACACGGGCGAATATGCCCATGCGACCGGGGAGCAGCGCGCGGTGGAACTGAAACGGATTGCGGACATGGCGGCACTGGCGACGAAGAACGGGATCGAACCCCACGCGGGCCACGGACTGACCTTCGAGAACGTCCAGCCGATCGCCGCCATCCCGCAGCTCGCGGAACTGAATATCGGGCATTACCTCGTGGGCGAGGCGATCTTCACCGGCCTCGAACCCGCGATCCGCCGGATGCGCGAACTGATGGACGAAGCGCGGTGAGGCACGACCTTTCTATCTCGTCGCCCCGGCCCCCGAGCCGGGGCAAGGCTTCTTTAGCCACTGCGCAGGAAGAAAGCCTGACCCCGGATCAAGTCCGGGGCGACGGCTTGGGGGAGCCGTCGTGATTATCGGCCTCGGCTCCGACCTGTGCAGCATCGAGCGCATCCAGAACTCGCTCGACCGTTTCGGCGAGCGGTTCGAGAAGCGCGTCTTCACCGAGACCGAGCGCGCCAAGGCGCAGCGCCGCCCCTTCACCAGGGCGGGCACCTACGCCAAACGGTTCGCGGCGAAGGAGGCTTTCAGCAAGGCCGTCGGCACCGGATTCAAGCGCGGCGTGTTCATGAAAGACATCGGCGTGGTTAACGCGGCCTCCGGCGCACCCACTCTCGAACTGGCACACGGCGCGGCCAAGGCGCTTGCGCAAATCACGCCGCCGGGCCATGTGGCGCACGTTCACCTGACCCTCACAGACGATCATCCATGGGCGCAGGCCTTCGTGATCATCGAGGCTTTTCCCGAATGAGCAATGTTACCGGCATGAGCGATACCGACACCGCAACCCAGTCCACCGAAGAGGACAAGGTCAACTGGTTCGCCGAACTGCGCGGCCTTGCGATCATGCTGCTCGCGGTGCTGGCCTTCCACAGCTTCGTCGCCAAGCCGTTCTACATCCCCTCGACCAGCATGATGCCCAACCTGCTGGTGGGCGACCGGCTGATCGTCAGCAAGTATCCCTATGGGTACTCGTGGGCCTCGGTCACCTTCCACCTGCTGCCGCGCGGCGACTGGCGGATTTTCGGCGGCACGCCCGAATATGGCGACATCGTCATCCCGGTGCATCCCCAGCGCAGCGAGGACTATATCAAGCGCGTCGTCGGCCTCCCGGGAGACCGGATCGCGGTGCAGAATGGCCAGATCATCCTCAACGGCAAGCCCGTGCCGCAGGAAGTCGAGCCCGACATGCTGCTGCCCAACGATCTCAACACGCCCTGCAGCGAACGCGAGTTCGAGATCGTGACCGGGCCCGATGGCGCCCCCAAGTGCAAGGTGCCGATCCTGCGCGAGACGATGCCCAACGGGGTCAGCTACCGCATCATCGATGCCGGGCCCGACCGCGATCTCGACAATTACGACGAGATCCTCGTGCCCGAGGATGCGGTGTTCGTGATGGGCGATAATCGCGACTATTCGGCCGACAGCCGCGCTGCGGTGGCCAACCAGGGCCTCGGCGGGCCGGTTCCGCTGGCCAATATCGGCGGTCGGGCGGAATTCATCACCTTCTCGCTCGACGGGACGGCCGACTGGAACCCGTTCAGCTGGTTCGGTGCGATGCGCGGCGACCGCGCCTTCACGACGCTGCGGCCGACCCACACCGATACGCCCGCCGAAGAGGATTGACGCGCTTTCCCATGGACAAGTCGGGAACGGACGCGACCCCGGATAAGGGGCCGGATCAACCGGAGGATGCGGCGCAGGGCGCACGGATGCACTCGCCTGCCCTGCCCGAGGCCGACGACTGGGGCGGCGCAAGCCCGGCCTATATCTCCAACCCCCGCCTGCGCCACGAGGTCAACAAGGCGCTGATCTGGGTCGGCGTGATCGGGATGGTCGCACTGGCCATCTACATCTCGCAGGCGCTGCTGGTGATCTTCGCAGCGCTGGTCTTCGCCTCGCTGGTCGACGGCGGCGCGCGCCTGATCGGCCGTTATCTCGCGATTCCCCGCCCCTTGCGTATCATGCTGGTGCTGCTGGGGGCGATCGCCTTCGTGATCTGGCTCGGCTATTTCGCCGGCTCGCAGATCACCGCGCAGGCGGCGACCCTGCCCGCCATCGTCGAGGCGCAGCTCAACCAACTGATCGTGCTGGCGCGCGAGAACGGCATGGCGATCTCGCTGTCCGATGCGCAGTCCATGCTCGACCAGGTGCTCAGCGGCGTGGGCACGGTGACCCGCGCGATCGGCGGCATCGCCGGCGCGATCGGCACCACGGTCATCATCCTGGTTATCGGCATCTACGTGGCGCTGGAGCCTAATCTCTACGAGCGCGGCGTCGAATGGATGGCACCGCGCACCGGCCGGAGCGAACTGCGCAAGACCCTCGCCGAAATGGCGCTGAACATGCGCCGTCTGATGGCGGGCCGCGTTGTCGGCATGGTGTTCGAGGGTGTCTTCACCTGGATCGCGCTGGAGCTGTTCGGCGTGCCGATGGCCGCGCTGCTCGGCATCCTGACCGGCCTGCTCGCCTTCATCCCCAATCTGGGCGCGTTGATCTCCGGCATCCTGATGGCGATCGTCGGCTTCTCGGTCGGCGTGGAGACGGGCATTGCAGCGATCATCGTCTACTTCGTCGTCCAGACCTTCGACGGCTATGTCGTGATCCCGATGATCGCGCGCAAAACCGTGGACCTGCCGCCTGCGCTGGTGCTCGGCGCGCAGCTTATCATGGGCATCTTGTTCGGTATCATCGGGCTGCTGCTGGCCGACCCGCTGCTGGCCATGCTCAAGGTGGCGCTGGTCCGCCGCTCCGAAGCAAACGATGCCGCGCAGGCCGCCAGCGACGGTTCAGCACAGCCCGACCCGGCGATTTCCTAGGGGGAAGAAACGATGGTTCGCGCATTTCTCTATTTTGTCGCGACGATGATCGTGCTCGTTATCATCGGCCTGTTCGCGCTCAACATCTGGTCCGAGGAGGTGACCGAGTACACCTTCACGCCCGATGCCGAATTCGTCGAGCAGGACGCGCTGGCCGACAACGCCTACAACGACCCGGACATGTGGTATTCGCGCCCCGGCATCGGCACGAACGACCCCGCACGCTACCAGCCCGCCATCGCCGAGACCGAAAATCCGCTGCCCCGCGGCGAGGGCGAAGGCACGCTGGTCGAGCAGGCGAGCAAGGCAGGCTCGCGCCGGATGACCGCCGAGGAAGCCGAGAAGGCCCCGCCCTTCGCGGTCTTCTTCGTCCATCCGACAAGCTACATTCCCACGCGGTTCGAAGGCGAGACCGTGACCTGGAACGCCGATTTCGGCAACGAGGAAGCCGAAGCCCGCGCCAACCTGTTCCTGCGTGGGCTCGCCAGCCCGTTCAACCGCGCGGCCGAAATCTGGGCGCCCAAGTACCGCCAGGCGCATGTCGGCGCCTTCGTGAGCGACAAGCCCGAGGCCCAGAGGGCGATCGACGCCGCCTATCGCGATGTCGCGCTCGCCTTCGACTATTTCCTCGATAGCGTCGACGAGGACCGCCCGATCGTGCTCGCGGGCCACAGCCAGGGCTCGCTCCACCTGCTGCGCCTGCTGCGCGAGCGGGTGAAAGGACGCGATGTGGAAGACCGCATCGCCGCCGCCTACGTCGTGGGCTGGCCGATCTCGCTCGACCATGACCTGCCCGTCCTCCCGTTGCCCGCGTGCCAGCGGCAGAACCAGTCGGGCTGCATCCTCAGCTTGGCGAGCTTCGCCGACGAGGGCGACCCGAGCCAGCTGCTCAGCCGCTTCCGCGCCAGCCCCGGCTTCGATGGCGAGGATCGTGGCGACACGCCGATCCTGTGCGTCAACCCGATCACCGGCTTCCAGAACAGCACCGCGCCCGCCGACGACAACAAGGGCACGCTGGTGCCGAGCGAGAACCTCGCCTCGGGCGAACTGGTCGCCGGAGCCGTGGGCGCGCGGTGCGACGAACAGGGCATTCTGCGGATCGGCGACCCGCCCAAGATGGGCAATGCCGTCCTGCCGGGCGAAAACTACCACGTCTACGACATCCCGCTGTTCTGGCGGAACGTGCAGGAAGACGTTGTTGTGCGCGTGCGCGAATGGATGGCAGCGAACTCGTAGGCGAGAGCGCCGCCGGCATGGCCGAGGCGCTGCCCGATGGCGGCGCGCTGATCGGGCTGGACCTCGGCACAAGAACCATCGGCATCGCCGTGTGCGACGCGGGCTGGCGCTTCGCCACCGCGCTCAAGACGCTGCCACGCGGCAAGTTCGGGCGCGACCGCGACGAGATCCGCAAGCTGATCGAGGAACGCAGCGTGCGCGGCATGGTGCTGGGCCTGCCGCGCAACATGGACGGCAGCGAGGGCCCGCGCGCGCAGGCGAGCCGCGCCTATGCCCGCAACCTTGCCGAAGCTTTCGGATTGCCGGTGCTTTTGTGGGACGAGCGCTGGTCGACCAAGAGCGCGGACGATGCGATGATCGGGCTCGACGTCAGCCGCCGCAAGCGCGCCGAGCGGATCGACGCGGAAGCGGCGACCATCATCCTGCAGGCGGCGATCGATGCGGCCTCGAACGATCCGCTGATCTAGCCGACCAGTTCCTTCGCCACCCGGCGCATGGCGGCGCTAGGGTGATCCGCCGCGAAATCGCGCGCCAACTCACGCGTTTTTGCGTTCCCCAGAGCAACCCCCAGCCGCAGCATCACCTCGTTCGCGCTGGCGTTGAGCACGCCTGCGATCCGCCCGTTCTCGGTGTCGAAGCGGTATTGGTCGAACCACCCCTGCGCCGGGCTGGCCGCGCAGATGTTGAGCGAAACCGAGAGACTTGCCGGAGGATGCTGGCAATGCACGTCGCGGTGCGCGCGGTAATGGAGCACGCGCCCCTCGCTCAGCGCGGATCGCTCGACGAAGCGCAGGTCTACCGGCTCGCCGGGCACTCCCCCGACGCTCTCGTAGTCGTATTCCCAGTAGTCGCTGACGTATCCCGGGCCGAAATAGCCGACCGTCAGGAAATCGAAATTGTGATCGTGCGGCAGGCCGTAAACGAAGCTCGCCGCGCCGCTTGCCTGAAAGGCGGGGTCGCCGCGTGCGGGCCAGATGTTCGCGCGCAGGAAATAGCCATTGCGGGGCGGTGCCAGCATGATCGCCTGGGGGCCGTAGGCCGTCGCCGAGCCCGCCATGCGTCCCGCGATCTGGTCGATCAGCAGGTCGCCGAGGAAGGTGCGGTTCGCCCCCAGCCCCGCGAGCGCGTCTGCCGCATGATCGAGTGAATCCTCGTCCGCCGGATCGAAACCCTTGGCATCGAGCCGTGCGATGCACTCCTCGAGCGAGAGGGCCGCGCCCGGCTGCGGCCTCAGTTCGCGAGGCACGGCGTGGACACCTTGTTGACAAGCTGTGGATAACTTGTGCGCAACTGCTCGCGGAGTGCCTCCGCCTGGGGCGCGAGCGGGTCGCCGGGCCGATCCGCCAGCGCGCACAGGGCCGCAAATCCCGCCTCGGTGTCGAGCGCCAGCGCATTGCGCAGCGCCTGCCAGCGCGGGCCCGCGTTCGCTTGTCCACAGCCCCCGGTCTTTCCGCAGGCATAGGCTGCGAGGGTGGGCGCAGCGTCCGCTCGCTCCATCGCGCCGAGCAAGGTGGCAGCCAGCTCCGCCCTCCCCTCCGCCGGGCTCGCCGAGGCACGGTGAACGATCCGCCCGGTCGCGATCTCGACCTCGCGGGTCGGCATGGCCTGAAGCGGATCGCGTGCGAGACGCAGCAGCACGAGCGGCTCGTCGAGCGAGACGAAGGCGCGCGACCGATCGGCATCGCAGCCCATCTGCACACCCCGCGCGAGCGCGAAGGGCTCGGCCTCGGGCGGGCCGCTGTCCGCGAAGCGAAAAGCGAGCCCGCGGCCGCGCCCGGCAAGAACGATCTCGCGCCGCTCGCAATCGGTGAAAGCGATGGTCGTCGGGCGCACCGCCGCTTGCGGTTCCACGACCAGCAGGGCCAGGGTCACCGGCCCTGTCCGACACAGGTGGATCGCCCCGACTCCAGCCGAATAGCTATGGCGGAAGGGCAGCTGCGCCAGCGGATCGGCGCGCCACGCTTCGCCCATCGCCGCGAGCCAATCCTGCACGAGTGCCAGCGCGCGTGCCTCGTCCATCAGCGCCGCGAGCGCAGCGCAGTCATCGAAGTTCGCTCCAGCCGCCAGCCGCGCGCATTCGGCGAAGACCCGCACGACATCCTCCCGCCCCCGCCACGCCCGGTGCGCGGCGAGTATGCGACCCTGCGCTCCGGCCATGCCGGATGTGTCGCTGGCGAATGCCCGAAGAGCAGGGTCGACATGCATTCGATCCCTCCCGCTCAAAAGACCGGCGGGGGCGGCGGGAAAGTCTCGTAGAGGTAGACCATCAGGTACACGACCCGGTCGTCGGTCGCCGCAGTGGCGAGGTCGGACAGGCTGCCGACCAGTCCCGGCGCGTCGGCCAGGTTGGGCAGGATGTCGAGAGACAGCTTGGGAAGATTCATCGTCGGATCGCTCCTTTGTCGCGGTACGCGGCAACCCGCCGCGCCGGCGAAACCTCCCGCCATCGGCCCGCCCGAGCGAATTAAAAGATTGTCATCGCACCGCTCACCGCACAGATGGCGGCGCATGGAGAAGACGACCTCGCCGGGCGAAACGCCCCCCCGCGACCTGAACACGCTGTTCGACCCGAAGGCCGCCTCGCCCTTCCTCTTTTCCGGCGGGCACCCCGGCTGGCTGGGGCTCGCCTATCGCGCCCCCGGCCCCGACTGGGTCGAACTCGTGCTGCCCCGGCGCGAGGAACTGATGGGCGACGATGTCCGCCGCGTGATCGCGTCCGGGCCGATCTTCTCGCTGCTCGACATGGGCGGCGGGATGGCGATCTGGACTCGCCAGCAGCGCTTCGTGCCCGTCGCCACGCTCGACATGCGGGTGGATTACCAGCGCCCGGCAGGCGAGCGCGCGGACGTGATCGGGCGTTGCGAATGCTACCGCACGACGCGCTCCGCCGCCTTCGTGCGCGGGATCGCGCATGACGGCGATCCGGACGATCCGGTGGCCACGATGGCAGCGGTCTACATGACCATCGGAGGGGCACCGAAAAATGGCTGACACAGTGCGACCCGACCTGCTTTCCCACTATGCGCGCTCGCTCGGCATCGAGGTATCGGGCTTCGAGGACGGGGTGCCTGTCCTGTGCGTCTCCGGCATCGACGCGATCGAGGGGCGCCCCGGCCATTTCCACGGCGGCGCAACCAGCGGATTGCTGGAAACCGCGGCCTATGCCGCCCTGCGCATCGCGCTGAACCGCGGCGACGGGGAGCAGGTGCAACTCAAGCCGATCAATATCACCGTGCAATATCTCGCGGCGGCCAAGAAAGCGCCGCTGTTCGCCAAGGCCCGGATCACCAAGCTCGGCCGCCGGAGCGCGAATGTGAGCGTCGAGGCGTGGCAGGAAGAGCGCGACCGTCCGCGTGCCAGCGCGGTGATGAACGTGATGATCGACCGGACCGAGAGCGCCAAGGCCTGACCCCCAACCGTCCCGGGCCCTAGTTCGGCAGCTCGGCTTCTTCCTCGCGCAGCGGCGTGAGGTCGGGAGCGGTGCGCGGTGTGTCGGGCGGTGCGTCGAGCGGCGGTGCCTCGCGCTCGGGCGATTCCTCGCGGATCGTAATCCCGCGCGCATCGGTGGTAATCTCGGCGCCCTCTTCCTCGACCGGACCGGGAATATCGCTTGCGTCGGGCACGTCGAGCGGCTGGACCGGCGCGCGCGGATCCTGGCGGCGTGCCGGGGCTTCGGTGCGGATGCCCTGTGCGCGCAGCATGAAGCTCTTCCAGATGCGCGCGGGCAGCCCGCCGCCGCTCACCCCGTCGAGCGGCGTGTTGTCGTCGTTACCGATCCACACGCCCACCACCAGATCGCCCGCATAGCCCACGAACAGTGCATCGCGGTTGTTCTGGGTAGTCCCCGTCTTGCCGAAATTGAGGCCGGGCAGCTGCGCGGCGCGCCCCGTGCCATCGTTGATCGCCGAGCGCAGCAGGCGCTCGATATCGCGATGGGTCGAGCCGGAGAAGCTGCGCGGCGCGTTGAAGACGCGGTCCCACAGCCCACGCGGTTCGCGCACGAACGCGGTCGGGCGGACGGGATAGGAATTGCCCGCAATCCCCGCATAGGCGGCGGTCAGCTCCATCAGCGACATGCCCGCCGTGCCGAGCGCCACGCTGGGGTCGCCGCGCGCGATCGGGCTGGTGATCCCAAGGTCGCGGGCTAGCGCGATCACCTCGCCGCTGCCGACCTCGTTGAACATACGCACCGCCGCGACATTGCTGGAGCGGGAAAAGGCCTGCTCCAGCGTGAGGAAATCCGAATAGGTGTCGTCGTAGTTTTCGGGCCGGTAGCTCCCTTGCGTGAAAGGCCGGTTGCTGACGGGGTCTTCCGGGTTGTAGCCATCCTGCAGCGCGGCGAGATAGACGATGGTCTTGAAGGTCGATCCCGGCTGGCGGCGCGCCTGCGTCACCCGGTTGAAGGCGCTCTGCGAATAGTCCTTGCCGCCGATCATCGCGACGACCTCTCCGTTGCGCCGCATCGCCACCAGCGCCGCCTGCGCATCGCCCAGCGGAGCACCCGCGATCACGTCGCGCGCGATCCCCTGCAGCCGCGCGTCGAGCGTGGTGGTCAGCGCCTGTAGCGCATAGCCCGGCGGCGCGCGATCTCGCGCCTCGGGCAGTGCCCAGTCGGCGAAATAGGTGCCGGTCGGCAGGTCGTTGGTCAGCCGCATGTCGAGTTCTGGCGGCCGCATCTGCTCGGCCTCGTGCTGCGTGAGATAGCCCGCCGAAACGAGGCTCGCCTTGACCGCTTCCATCCGCTGCGCCGCGCGCTCGTAATGCTGCGAGGGCGCATAGGCGGAAGGCGCCTTGAGCAGACCCGCCAGCATCGCGGCCTGGTTGGGCTCCAGCCGTTCGGGCTGGCGGTAGAAATAGTGCAGGCTCGCGGCGCGCAGGCCATAGGTGTTGTCGCCGAAATAGGCGTTGGAGAGGTAACGTTCGAGGATCTCGTCCTTGGTCAGCCAGCCCTCCAGCCAGAAGGCGATCAGCATCTCGCGCGCCTTGCGCGACATCGACTGTTCGGGCGTCAGGAAGGTGAACTTGGCGAGCTGCTGGGTGATCGTGCTGCCGCCCTGCGTCGGCCCGCCGGTCATGTTGTTGATCGTGGCCCGGGCAAGCCCGCGCGGATCGACCCCCCAGTGGCTGTAGAACCGGCGGTCCTCGGTCGCGAGAAAGGCGTTCACCACATGATCGGGCAGGCGATCGATATCGACCGGCTCGTCATAGACCGCGCCATTGCGCGCGATCGGCGTGCCGTCGGCGGCGAGCAGGGTGACCTGCGGCGGAGCGATGGGCTCGAGCGATTTGGAAAGCGGCGCGGTGATCGCCAGCCACGCGATGATGAGGATGAGCAGGAACAGCAGGCCTGCCAGAATCCGCACGCCCCAGTATCGCGCCTCGTGCGAGGTCAGGTAACGGAACAGCCGGTCGAGGACGCTCTCACGATCCTCATACAGCAGTTCCTCGTCATCGTCCCACGAATCGTCGAGAGCGCTTTCGGAAAGCGAGTAATAGCCCGAGTGGCCGCCAAATGCGGCACTCGTACCGCGCGAACGCGATTTGCCTTTCGGTCCCCACATGCCCGCCTGAATACCGGAAGCGCGTTAACCGCGCCAGCCGATCTTGGTCAGGCGGCAGCAACCACGCTATTAGAAGGGCTTTCGCGTCCGGCTAAGGAGTGTTTTCTTGCCCAATCCCCACCTTTCCCACTAAGAAAAGGAATACTCTAGGGAGAGAACCCGTTGACCGAAACGCCGAAGGCCAGCGCGATCTATGATTCCAACAAGCCCTCAATGGACTCGTTGAGAGACATATTGATACCTTTAATTCAGAATCAAATAATATCTGAAGGAATTGATTTTCATCATATATCCGGACGAGTTAAAGATAGGAATTCCTATCTAGAGAAGGTTGAGAGAAAAGGATATAAGAATCCAATATTAGATGTTACCGACTTTTGCGGTATTAGAATTATAACTTTTTTTCCTTCGCAAGTGTTCTCAATATCTAAGTTGCTAAGGGATATATTTGAGATAGACGAAGGGAATAGCACCGACAAGATTCAAGAACTAGGCGATAGCAAGGTAGGGTATCAGTCAGTCCATTTAGTCGGCAAGTTGGGTGCGACGCGAAAATATATACCAGAATACAAAAACTTGGCGGATTTACAATTCGAGATTCAAATTCGCACAATATTACAACATGCATGGGCTGAATTAGTCCATGATGGTTCGTACAAATTTTCCGGAGAATTGCCGCCGAAGTTGCAGCGGAAACTCAATCTTCAAGCAGGTGCTCTCGAGCTAGTTGACGAACAGCTAGAGGAAATTTCTCAGAGCATCAAAGATTATGAAGTCGAAATAGAGTCATCTAAGGAAAAGAGAGACTCCGAGGGACTTAACGCCCTGTCTCTTGAGAGACTTTATCTTGACGTCATCAGTCAAGAAAAAAGCGATCAGTCTTACTCTACGAAGGGTTTCAAAAATGAAATCCGAGAATTACGGGATTTCGGAGTCCAATCCATTGGGGAACTATCAACCTTCATAACAGAAGATCTTAGATCGTTCTGGCAAAGTGAGGAAAGCACCACACCGCTAGGATTTGTGCGGCAGATTCTAATGGAAAAAGATATCGAGAAGTACTTTGAATCGTCCTATAATGATGATTGGAGCGTCCTAGATGCTCCGTCCTTTGAGAGATTGTCAGAGACATTCGGGCAATCGAAGGTGATCGAAATACTCGACAAACATGGCATCGAAATAGAAACAGATTTTGACTAAGCGCCCGTCACAGAAACCACGCTTTCGGGCAAGTCCTCGCCGAACACGCGCTGGTAGTATTCCGCCACCAGCATGCGTTCCGCCTCGTCACACTTGTTGAGGAAGCTGACGCGGAAGGCAAAGCCGATATCCTTGAAGATGCCGGTGTTCTGCGCCCAGCTGATGACGGTGCGCGGGCTCATCACGGTGGAAATGTCGCCGTTCATGAAGCCCTGCCGGGTCAGATCGGCGACCTTGACCATGTTGGCGATGGTCGCCTCATCCACCTCGGGCACCTTCACGCCGACGATCTTCTGCTCGGTCTCGGCAGGCAGGTAGTTCAGTCCGACGACCACGTTCCAGCGGTCCATCTGGCCCTGGTTGATCTGCTGCGTGCCGTGATAGAGTCCGCTGGTATCGCCCAGCCCGACCGTGTTCGAGGTCGCGAACAGGCGGAAGCCGGGGTTCGGGCGGATCACGCGGTTCTGATCGAGCAAGGTGAGCTTGCCCTCGGCCTCCAGCACGCGCTGGATGACGAACATCACGTCGGGGCGCCCGGCATCGTATTCGTCGAACACCAGCGCGACCGGGTGCTGCAGCGCCCATGGCAGCAGGCCTTCGCGAAATTCGGTGACCTGCAGCCCGTCACGCAGAACGATCGCGTCGCGCCCGACCAGATCGATCCGGCTGATATGCGCATCGAGGTTGATCCGCACGCAGGGCCAGTTCAGCCGCGCGGCGACCTGTTCGATATGGGTCGACTTGCCCGTACCGTGATAGCCCTGGACCATCACGCGGCGGTTGAAGGCGAAGCCTGCGAGGATCGCCAGCGTCGTGTCCGGATCGAACACGTAGCTTTCGTCGAGATCGGGCACGCGATCGTCCGCCTTGCTGAAGGCGGGCACCTGCCAGTCGATATCGACACCGAAGGTCTTGCGCACATCGACGGTGGTGTCGGGTGCGGCGAGAATGGTGCTGTCGGTGGGCGAGCCAGTCTTTTGGGTCTTGCTGTCGGTCATCGCCAGCGGACCTAGAGGGGATGCGCGGCGCCCGCAAGCGGGCTTTGGGCGGTGGATTTCCAAACTTCGCGGGCGCGCTATATCTTGTCACGGCATGCCAGCTTCCGAACCCCGGCCCGACCCGTTCGATCCCCTGCTCGATCCGGTGCGCAACGCGATTGTGCGGCAGGTGCGCGCGGCGTTCAATCGCGGCGAGGTGCCGAAGAACCATATTCCGCCCTCGGACGAGGCGCTCTTCGCGAAGGACAGCCCGATCCGGATGGTCCACGCCGATGTGACCGGCATGATGATCGGCGGCATTCGCGGGCTGTTCCTCCAGATGCTCCACCCGGCGGCGCTGCAGGGCGTGCTCGACTACTCGAATTTTCGCGAGGATGCGCAAGGGCGCTTTCATCGCACCGCGCAGTTCATCTCGATCACGACCTTCGGCCATCGCGACCGCGCGGAGGAAGCCATCACGCGGGTCAACCGGATCCACACGAAGATTACCGGCACCCTGCCCGACGGTACGCCTTATTCGGCGACCGATCCGCGCACGCTCGCCTGGGTGCATATCGCGGAGGCCTCCAGCTTCCTCGCCGCCTATCTGCGCCATGCCCGGCCCGGCATGCCGCGCGCCGAGCAGGACGAGTACTACCGCCAGATGGCGGTGATCGGCCGTGCGCTCCACGCCGATCCGATGCCGGAAAGCGTGGCCGAAGCGCATGCGATCATGCGCGAGTTCCGGCACGAGCTGACCACCTCCAGGGACGCGCGCGAAATCGCACAATTCGTGCTCGCGATCCGCCCGCGCGGCTTTCCCGCCCCGCTCCAGCAGGCGATCGGGGCGGAGGCGGTCATGCTGCTGCCGCCCTTCGCGCGCTCGATGCTGGGGCTTTCTCGCCCCGGCCTGGCCGCCCTGCCCGCCCGGGCGACGACCTGGGGTCTCGGGCGGACGTTGCGCTGGGCTATGCGGCAATAGGCGAGAAGAGCTCAGCCACGCACGAGCGGCGCCTTGGGAGGCAGCGTGAACAGCGCGCGGAACCGCGCCCACAGCGCGTCCTCGCCTTCGACCGAGACATCGGCGGAGTCCGCTCCGCCATAGATCGCTGCGGCGACCGCCGAGCTATTGCCGCTAACGGTCAGGTCCGGCGATTCGATCTCGCCGCGTCCGACCGCCACCGCGCCATCCTCGCACCGCCAGAAGAAATCCTCCCCGTTCAGAACGAAGCGGATCGCGGCGGACATGCCGTGCAATGCCTCGGCGCTTGCCATGGCTCTGAGCGAGAGCATCAGCGATGTCGGGCTGAAGGGCCGGGTCGGATCGTGCTCGGGCGAGCGGACCGCCCAGCGGCCCAGTGCCTGCAACACCGGCCCCAGCTCCGCCCCCCAGGCGGTCAGGGCATAGACCTGCACCGAAGCGGGCGGCGGAAGCACTTCGCGCAAGATGGCCCCCACCTCCTCTAGTCGCGCCAGCCTGCGCGTCAGCGCATTGGCACTGATACCGTTGATGCTGGTCTTCAACTCCGAAAACCGGCGCGGGCCGAGCATCAGTTCGCGCATGACGGGCACGGCCCAGCGCTCCCCGATGATATCCATCGCATGGGTGGCGGCGCAGGCTTCGTCGTAGATTCTTCGTTCGCTAGATCGTTTTTCAGTCACATTTTGTAACTTAGAGATTGTGTTTTGTAACGCAAGCAATCATGAGTCGTGTGGCTGGAGTCGCAAATGGGAGAGATTGCGATGTACGTGAACGGATTCATCCTCGCCGTGCCCGAGGGCAACAAGGCCGCCTATATCGATGTCGCGGAAAGATTTTGGGAGCTGGTGAAGGAATACGGCGCGCTGAGCCAGGTCGAGTGCTGGGAAGACGACGTGAAGGACGGGCATACGACCGACTTTCGGCGGGCCGTCCAGTGCGAGGACGGCGAGAAGATCGTGTTCAGCTGGGTCACCTGGCCCGACAAGGCGACTGCCGACGCCAGCCACGAGAAGATGATGGCCGATCCGCGCATGGAGGAGTTCGGCGAAATGCCGTTCGATGGCAAGCGCATGATCTATGGCGGGTTCGAGCCTGTCGTCGACAAGCACGCCTGACCGATGGCCTCCGCCATCACGATCTGGACGTTCGACTGGGTGCCGGAGATGCCGCGCGGCTTCGTCCGCGATCTGCGGCTGCGCTGGGCATGCGAGGAGGCCGGGTTCGACTACGTGGTCCGCACGGTTGCCGCAGATGGGCCGGAACCCGCCCATCTCGCCCGTCAGCCCTTCGGGCAGGTGCCCTTCCTCGACGATGGCGATCTGCGCATGTTCGAAAGCGGCGCCGCACTGCTCCACCTTGCCCGCAAGAGCGAGGCGCTGATGCCGCGCGATCCGCAAGGCGAGGCCGAGGTTACGCAATGGATCGTCGCGGCACTCAATTCGATCGAGATGGTCTCCATCCCCTACTGGTATCTCGGCGTCACCGGCGGCGAACCCGCCAGTCTGAAGCCGTGGCTGGAAAAGCGGCTCGGGCAGCTCGAGGCTGTCCTTCAGAAGCGCGACTGGCTCGCGGCGGACCGCTTTACTGCCGCCGATCTGCTGATGGCCGATGTGCTCCGGCTGGAGGAGGTGCGCGCCCTCGGCGATCGTCCGGCAACCAATGCCTTTGTCGACCGGATACTGTCACGTCCGGGGTTCATGAAGGCCGAGGCCGATCAGCTCGCGCATTTCGAGGCGGCGGAGCAAGCACGAAAGGAAGAGTCCCATGGCTAACTCGCACGGCGATTACATCTGGTACGAACTCATCACCACCAACGCCGACGCAGCCCAGGAATTCTACGGGCCTCTGCTCGGCTGGGAATTCAAGGACAGCGGCACCCCCGGCATGGATTACCGCCTCGTCAGCAAGAACGGGGTCGAGATCGCCGGACTGATGACCCTGACCCAGGACATGCTGGACGGCGGCGCCCGGCCCATGTGGGCTGGCTACATCTCGGTGCGCGAGATCGAGGCCGGCGTGGCGAAGCTCAAGGAGCTCGGCGGAAGCGTCTTCATGGGGCCTAACTACCTCGAAGGCGTGGGCCACATGGCCTTCGTCGCCGACCCGCAAGGCGCGCCGTTCTACCTCATGCAGCCCGAGGGCCCGGAGGGGCAGGAAAGCCAGTCCTTCGCCCGGCACGAACCGCGCGAGGGCCATTGCGCCTGGAACGAACTCGTCACGGCAGACCAGCCGGGCGCGCATTCCTTCTACACCGCACTGTTCGGATGGGAAAAGGCGGACTCGATGGATATGGGCGAAATGGGCCTGTACGACATCTATTCTGTCGGCGACTACACGCTTGGCGCCTTCATGCAGAAGCCCGCGGAAATGCCTGCATCGCTGTGGAGCTACTATTTCCGCGTCCCCGATATCGATGCCGCGATCGCCTATACCGGCGAGAACGGCGGTCAGGTGCTGATGGGACCGCAGGAGATCCCCGGTGGGGAATTCGTCATGCAGGGTCTCGATCCGCATGGCGCGATGTTCTCGCTCATCGGCAAGAAGGGAAGCTGACCGTGGCCGAGTTCACCTTCTACACGAACCCGATGAGCCGGGGGCAAATCGCCCGCTGGGCGCTGCACGAAGCCGGTGCCGATTACGAACAGGTGATCATCGCCTACGGGCCGGACCAGCCCGAAGCCTTCGTCAAGGCCAACCCGATGCGCAAGTTCCCGACGCTGGTGCATCATCATGCCGATGAAACCGGAAAACGCCACGATCATGTCGTCACCGAAGCGGCGG
>PAVA01000035.1 GCA_002712945.1 Citromicrobium sp. | reverse complement strand
CGCCCCAGCCCCGGCCCGAGCAGCAGCGCGGAAATGCGATCGTCCGACAGGGCATCGCCCAGCGGCGCATCGTCCTTCACCAGATCGGGCGGATGGCCGGGATGGTCGTGCGCGCTCATCCATTTGACGTAGCCCGCACCCGCCAGCGCGCAGGCGCGCGCCGCAAGCAGGCTTGCGCCCGGCATTGCTCCACCGACCACCGCGACGAGGCCGCGCGAATACTTATGCGCGGCGAATGCGGGGGCGGCGACGCGCGGTGGCGGCGAAAGATGCATGGTGGCGCCCCGGTCGGGCACGCCGATGTCGACCAGCCGTGCCGTGCCGATGCATCCGAGCGATGCGCCGGTGAAATGGGCGGGCTTCCATGCGCCGAAGGCCAGCGTCAGGTCGAAGCCGGGCAGACCCTCGGGCCCATCGCCAGTGTCCGCATCCACACCGCTCGGCACGTCGAGCGCGACCGCGCGGTGATGCGCGCGGTCCAGATCGGTCATCAGCGTCAGGAATTCCTGCGAAAGAGGGCGCGTCAGGCCGATTCCGAACAGGGCATCGACGAAGACCGCGCCCGAATGGCCCTCGGCGCTCGCAGACACGTCACCAGCGAAGCCGTCGGCCGCGCGCCGGGCCAGTTCGGTCTTCGGCTCGATCGGCGCGACGACCCGCACGGGGATGCCGCGCGCCGCCAGCGCCGCTGCCGCGACGTAGCCATCGCCGCCGTTGTTCCCCGGCCCGCACAGCACCGTCACCGGGCCGCCCGCGCATACTCGCGCGATCCAGTCCGCCGCGCCATGCCCGGCCAGGCTCATCAGCGCCCATTCCTCGACCCCAACATCGTAGAGCGCGGCCTCGGCGGCGCGCATCCGTGCAACTGTCAGAACCTGCGACGCAGGATCACCGGACGTCGGCAGGGAATCGGTAGCGGTTCGTGGCGATGGCGATTTCGAGGATGTCACCCTGCAGCGTTTGCGCCACCACGTCCGCGCCCGCAACCGCTGAGAGACCCGATCCGTCGCTCATCACCTCGAACCGGCGGAATCCGCCGTCCGGGTGGAACACCGCAAGCAGCGTCGCGCCGTCGATCTCGCTCCGCTCGACAGAACAGGTGCTGTCGAAGTCCGACGCGCCGTTCAGCGCGCAGGCGATGCTCTGGCTATCGGCTGGAGCGGTCCCGGAGGGGCTTGGGGTCGGATTGGGAGGCACCCCGCCGGTGTCCGGCGGGTTGCCTGCATTGGTGGCGCCATCGCCCCCGCAGGTGACCATGGCGAATGCGAGCGCCGACACGGCAAGTGCTCCCGCAATTCGCATCCACATGGCCTTTCCCAACCCGCGTCTCGATCGTCTCCTGCGACCCGGAGAGCGGCAAGACCTAGCGCGAAAAGGTAATCATCAGGTTGCCAGCGCCGCCTGCACCTGCTCCGCCACCTGCGCGATGCGATCCGCCCACACGGCCTGATGGCTGGGCAAGGTGACGAGATCCTGCCGCACCTCGATGGTGAGGTAGGGGATGCCGTTGGCCTCGGCATGGCGGTCCATCGTCGCGTTCAGCTGTTTGCCCGAATAGGGCTCGTTGTCGCCCACGGTGAAGCCCATCTCGGCAAAGGCGTCGATCGCGACGCGCGCGGCGGAATCGTCCTGATTGTAGAGCAGACCGACATCCCACGGGCGCTTCTCCCCGGTCGATTTCATGACCGGCGTGAAGCTGTGGATCGCAAGGATCAGCGAGGGCCGCGCCTCGGCAACCATTTGCGCGAACGCCTCGTGATAGGGGCGGTGATAGCGCGCGATCCGCCGCTCCACATTCGCGCCGATATTGCCGGGGATCGTGTGCCCGTCGCTGGTCTGGACGACCAGGCCATCGTCGCCCTCGTTGCGGTGAAGGTCGATGACGAGGCGGCTGACATTGGCGATATGCGCCGCGATGCCGTGCTTGCGCGCAAGGCGGTTGGCGACGCCCGCGGTGCCGATATCGACCGCAATGTGCCGCTCCATCAGCTCTTCGGGGATGCCGAGCTCGATATCGTCCGGCACAAGGTTGCTGGCATGGTCGGCCACGGCGATGGTGCCGCCGCGCTGCGGCGTACCGACGCGGATGAAGGGGGGATGGGGGGCGTTCATGCGCCCCTATCTAAGAGCGCTCGCCATCTGCCACCAGTCCGGGTGTTTTCGGGCGATGGCGCCTGCGGCGTCGTCGCGACTTGCGATGTCTGGGTAGAGCGCAAAGCAGGTCGCGCCCGAGCCGGACATGCGGGCGAGCATGGGGGCGGTCTCGCGCAAAGCATCGAGCACATCGGCGATGATCGGGCAGATCGCGATTGCGGGCGCTTGGAGATCGTTGCGGCCCTGTAACGCGATTTCGCGCGCCGTGCCTTCGGGCAGGGCCCCGCGATCCTTGCCGTCCCACGCCTTGAACACCGGCCCGGTCGAGAGCGCGACGCGCGGGTTCACGAGCAGCACGGGCGTTCCGTCAAGGTCGTTGTCGAGCGGTGCGAGGTCTTCCCCCACTCCGCGCCCGACCGCCATTTCGCTTCGGACGCAGGCGGGCACGTCCGCGCCAAGTTTCAGCGCGCGGGTCTGCCAGTCCTCGGGCAGGCCGTGAAGACGCTCGACCAGCCGGAACACCGCGCCAGCGTCTGCGGAGCCCCCGCCCAGCCCCGCCGCGACGGGGAGGTTCTTTTCGAGGGTGACGGAGAGGCCGTCGGGATGCGGCAGGGCGCTCAGCGCCCGTGCGACGAGGTTGTCACCCGGATCGCCGACATTGCCGCCAAATTCGCCCACCACGCGCACCTCGTCGCGCCCGGCAGGCTGTGCGCTCAGCACATCGCCATGCTCGCAAAAGGCGAACAGCGTTTCGAGTTCGTGATACCCGTCATCGCGCCGCGCGCGGACATGCAGCGCAAGGTTGAGCTTGGCATAGGCGGTCTCGCGCACTTAATCCTCCCCGGCACGGGGAGGGGGACCAGACGCAGTCTGGTGGAGGGGCACGGTCAGAACAGCCTGACGTTCGCGGCAAATCTCCACGATCCGGCCAATGACTGGTTCGACATCTTCAAGCACCGTTGCCGCCGGAATCCGCGTAGTCACGATACCATGACTGCGCAGCCAAGCAGAGCGCGCGGCATCCCGCGCGACAGCGGCTTTTCTATCATGCGCGGCGCCATCCACTTCGACCGCCAGCCGCAGCGCAGCGCAATAGAAATCGAGCACGTACTTTCCTGCCGGATGCTGGCGGCGAAACTTGAAGCCGTTGGGGCGCCTGCGGAGTTCCCGCCACAAGATCACCTCCGGAAGCGACATATCACCGCGCAGTTTGCGAGCGAGCTTAACGGTGCCCCGGCTTCCGGTAATCACGAGACGCCCCCTCCACCATCCTGCGGATGGTCCCCCTCCCCCACGGGGGAGGATGATCCGCCATCACATATTCGGATAGTTCGGCCCGCCGCCGCCTTCGGGCACGGTCCAGACGATGTTCTGGTTCGGATCCTTGATGTCGCAGGTCTTGCAGTGGACGCAGTTCTGCGAGTTGATGACGAACTTCTCCTCGCCCGTATCCTCGTCCTCGACCCATTCGTAGACGCCTGCGGGGCAGTAACGCTGCGAAAGCCCGGCATAGACCTTCAGCTCGCTTTCCTTCTGCAGCTCCATGTCCTTCACCTTGAGGTGGCAGGGCTGGTCTTCCGCATGGTTGGTGAAGCTGTAGGCCACACTCGTCAGGCGGTCGAAGCTGATCTCGCCATCGGGCTTGGGGTACTGGATCGGTTCGTAGAGGTCCGCCCGGCCCGTGTGCTGGTAGTCGGGCGTGTGCTTCAGGGTGAACGGCAGGCCGATGCCCAGCGTGCGCATCCACATGTCGGCCCCGGCGAGAATGGTACCGAGATCGCCGCCCAGCTTGGCGATTGCGGGCTGCGCGTTCTTCACCTTCTTGAGCTCGGTCGCGATCCAGCTGTCGCGCACCGCCTCGTCATATTCGTCGAGCTGGGTATGCTCCTTGCCCGCCGCTATCGCCGCCGCGACGCTCTCGGCGGCCAGCATCCCGCTCTTCATCGCGGTGTGGCTACCCTTGATCCGGGGCACGTTGACGAAGCCTGCCGAGCAGCCGACCAGCGCACCGCCGGGGAAAGCGAGCTTGGGCACGCTCTGCCAGCCGCCTTCGTTGATGACGCGCGCGCCATAGGCCACGCGCTTGCCGCCTTCGATGATTGCCTTGATCTCGGGGTGGTGCTTCCAGCGCTGGAATTCCTGGTAGGGCGAGAGGTACGGGTTGGCGTAGTCGAGCGCGACCACGAAACCGAGCGCCACCTGGTTGTCCGAAATGTGGTAGAGGAAGCCGCCGCCCCAGCTGTCGTTATCGAGCGGCCAGCCTTGCGTGTGGATCACGCGGCCCGGCACGTGCTTGTCCGGGTCTATTTCCCACAATTCCTTCATGCCGAGGCCATAGGTCTGCGGCTGGCAATCCTTTTCGAGGTCGTATTTCGCCTTGAGCTGCTTGGTCAGGCTGCCGCGCGCGCCCTCGGCGAACAAGGTATACTTGGCATGGATTTCCATGCCCGGCTGCCAGTCGTCCTTCTTCGATCCGTCGGCGGCGATGCCCATGTCGGCGGTCGCCACACCAGCCACCGCGCCGCTGTCATCGTAGAGAATCTCCGCCGCGGGGAAGCCGGGGAACACCATCACGCCCATGCCTTCGGCCTGCTCGCCCAGCCAGCGGGTCAGGTTGGCGAGGCTGCCCGCGTAATTGCCCTTGTTGCTCATCAGCGGGGGCATGGCGATGTGCGGCATCGCGAACTTGCCGTTCTTGCGCAGCACCCAGTGCCAGTTGTCGGTCACCGGCGTCTCGCCGATCGGGCAATCCATGTCCTTCCAGTCGGGGAACAGCTCGGTCAGCGCCTTGGGATCGTGAACCACGCCCGAAAGGATGTGGGCCCCGATCTCCGAGCCTTTCTCGAGCACGACGACTTCGAGTTCCTCGTTGATCTGCTTGAGGCGGATCGCTGCGGCAAGCCCGGCGGGCCCGCCACCAACGACCAGCACGTCGCACGGCATCGATTCACGTTCACTCATAAGCCCCAACAGCCCTTTCCCGGCAGTGTTTGCATCCAGGGTCGCTACCCCAAGCCTTCTGCAACCAGACGATGATGCGATGAAAATGGTGGACTGGCGTGACCCGGAGCACGGCGACCTTGCGGGTCGAGAGCACCGGAAGCGCGCCGATACGCCATTTGCAGGCCATCAGGGCTGGCTGTAGATTTGGCCTAACGACTTGATTGGCTGCGCGCCACAGGTCAAGACCTGCCTCGGAATGGCCGAAGTTTCCTCCAACGCCGAAAGCCTGCGCGAAGCCTACGTCGCCAGCCTCGACTGGTGGCGCGAAGCGGGTGTCCTCGAACATGTCGAAGACGAGCCCGGGAGCTGGCTGCGCACGCGCCAGGCCGAGGCGGAAGCCCCCGTTGCCCCTGCGGAAAAGGGGGCCACCGCGTCACCTGCCACAACAGCCGTGCCCGCACGCCAGCAGGGCGCTCTCTCGCGCTTCCTCGAGCAGGCGAGCGACAGCGCGCATCCCGGCGACCCGGCGCAATGGCCCGGCGATCTTGCCGCATTCCAAAAATGGTGGATGGAAAGCGAGATGCTCGATCCGCCGGGCGCCTACCCGCGCGTGCCGCCGCGCGGCGCAGCCGGTGCCAGCGCGATGCTGATCCTCGACAAGCCGCAGGAAGACGATCGCGATGCTTTGCTTCAGGGCCGCGCCGGAACGCTCGCCACCAACATGCTGCGCGCCATGGGCGTGGCGGATGACGCGGCCTACGTCGCCAGCGTGCTCCCGCGCCACACTCTGCGGCCCGACTGGCGGGCAATCGCAAGCGCCGGATATGGCAAGCTTTTGCTCCACCACATCGGATTGGTCGCACCGGATCGTCTCATCGTCTGCGGAGAGCGCGTTTGGTCGCTCCTCGCGCACGAGACGGCGCAGGATCCGCGCGCGTTAACCACAATCGAAACCGCCGCTGGTAAGGTTGCGACTTTCGCAATGCCGGATGTGCCGACATTATTGCGCGATCCGGCCAAGCGCGCTCAGACATGGACCCGCTGGCTCGACTGGAACCACAGCTCTTCATGAAACGCATTATTCTCTCGCTTGCCGCCGGGCTGGCCACGATCACCGCCGCAGCCCCGGCCCTCGCGCAGCAAACCGCGGCGGACTATTTCCGCGAGCGTGCCGCCAACCCCAATATCCCGCAGGTTCTGAGCGACGGCGACAAGCGCTTCTACGCGCAGGTTTTCGCCGCGCTCGATGCGGGCAACTGGAGCGAGGTCGAACGCCTGCTCGCCCAGCGGCCCGACGAACCGCTCAAGCTGGTCGCCCTCGCCGAATATTATCTCGACGCGAACAGCCCGCGGATCGAACTGCCCCGGCTGCAGGAATGGCTCGCCAAGGGCATCCGCCTGCCTCAGGCGCAGCAGATCACAGACCTCGCCTCGAAGCGCGGGCTGATGAGCGCGCCCTACCTGCCGCCCGAACAGAGCTTCCTGCCGCAGGGCTATGCCAGCAAGCGCATCCTGCCGCGCGATATCGACGACGGCACCATGCCGCGCGACATCAGGGCCGCGATCCTCGACCGGATCAGCAATGACGACCCTTCGGGGGCGCGCGTGCTGCTCGACGGGGTGGACGCTGGGCTGAGCAGCGAGGCGCGGGCCGAATGGCGCCGCCGCGTGGCGTGGAGCTACTATATCGAGAATGACGATGCCGCGGCGCTCGCCATGGCACGCACCGTGCGCGAAGGCAGCGGGCCGTGGGTGCCCGAGGGCGACTGGGTGATCGGCCTCGCCGCCTGGCGGATGGGCGATTGCGAGACCGCCGCCGACGGGTTCGACCGGGCCGCCGCGACCGCGATCAACCCCGAGCTTTCCGCAGCGAGCTACTATTGGGCGAGCCGATCCTACGTCCGCTGTCGCCAGCCGGAAAAGGCGGCGGAGAAGCTTCGCGGCGCGGCGATGATGGACGAGACGCTTTACGGCATGCTCGCCCGCGAACAGCTCGGCCAGCTGCTGCCGCGTGCGGGCGAGACACCCGACCTCAATGAGGCCGACTGGCGTCTGCTGAGCGGCGAGGAAAACGTGCGCGCCGCGGTGGCGCTGGCGCAGCTCGGGCGCGACGATCTCGCCGACGAGGTGTTGCGGCACCAGGCACGCATCGGCGATCCGTCGCAGTTTACCGCGCTCTCGCGCCTCGCGCGCGAGCTTGGCCTGCCCTCCACCCAGCTGTGGATGGCGCACAATGCCCCGCGCGGCGGCAGGCCCGATCCGGCGCTGCGCTTCCCGGTCGCACGGTGGGCTCCGGTCACCGGCTGGCAGGTCGACCCCGCGCTGGCCTATGCCCACGCGCTGCAGGAATCGAATTTCCGCGCCAAGGTGGTGAGCCCGGCGGGTGCACGCGGGCTGATGCAGATCATGCCCGCCGCCGCGCAGGACCATTCGCGCGCGCTGGGCGTCAGCGGCAATGCCCGCGATCTCTCGCAGCCCGACATCAATCTCGCCTTCGGCCAGCGGCACCTCCAGATGCTGCGCGACCACCCCTATACCGAAGGCAAACTGCCCAAGATCATGGCTGCCTATAATGCCGGGCTGACCCCCGTGGGCCGGTGGAATAGCGAGGTCCGCGACCAGGGCGATCCGCTGCTCTACATGGAATCGATCCCCTACTGGGAAACGCGCGGATACGTCGCGATCGTCACCCGCAACTACTGGATGTACGAGCGGCAAGCGGCGGCGCCCTCGCCCAGCAGGCAGGCGCTGGCGATGAACCGCTGGCCGGGCTTCCCCGAAGCGGGCCCGGCAAACCAGCGCTTCACCAGCCGCTGATGGGCACCACCGAGACCCGCGCGTTCCTGCCCATCGGCATCGCCATCGTGACCGTTTCGGACACGCGCGATGCCTCGACGGATAGCTCGGGCGACCTCCTCGAGGCGCGAGTACGCGAGGCGGGGCACACGCTTGTCGAGCGCACGATCTGCCCCGACGATGCCGCCGAAATCTACGACGTGCTGCGCCGGTTCATCGCCAGCAAACAGGTCGACGCGGTCATCACCACCGGCGGCACCGGCCTGACCGGGCGCGATGTCACGCCCGAAGCGCTCGACCGGGTGAAGGACAAGGACATTCCCGGTTTCGGCGAGCTGTTCCGCTGGATCAGCTACGAGAGCATCGGCACCTCGACCGTGCAGAGCCGCGCCTGCGCGGTGCTGGCGGGCGACACCTTCATCTTCGCCCTGCCCGGCTCCAATGGCGCGGTGAAGGACGGGTGGGACCGGATCCTGAAGGATCAGCTCGACAGCCGCCACCGGCCCTGCAACTTCGTCGAGCTGATGCCCCGCTTGCTGGAACGATAGCCGCGTGGGGGCGCTCTGAGAGCAGGCCCCATGCCCGATATCCAGACCCTTCCGCTCGCCTGGACAGGCGTTCTGTTCGGTGCGAGCGCGCTGCTGATCGCCTTTTTCGGCAGCAAGATGGCCGGAATCGCGGACGTGCTGGCCGACCGCACCGGGCTCGGCGAAGCGCTGATGGGCGCGGTTCTGCTCGGCGCGGGGACCAGCATTTCGGGGATCGTCACCTCGATCACCACGGCAGCGGGCGGTGCGCCCGAGCTGGCCGTGTCCAACGCGCTGGGCGGTATCGCCGCGCAGACCATGTTCCTCGCCCTCGCCGACATATTCTACCGCTACGTCAATCTGGAGCATGCCGGCGCCAGCACGGTGAACCTCGGCCAGGCGACCGTGCTGATCCTGCTCTCGGTCATGCCGGTCATGGCCTATGCGGCGCCCGAAATAGCCTTCTACGGCGTCCATCCGATCAGCCCGGCGATGATCGCCGTCTACCTCATCGGCCTGCACACCGCGCACAGCATCCGGCGCGAGCCGATGTGGCGGCCCAAGAAGACGCCGGGCCTGCGGCTCGAAGAGGACGATCCGGAGGACGATCCGCGCTCCACCGCGCTGCTGGCGATCCTGTTTGCAGGCCTCGTGCTGATCGTGGGTGCCTGCGGCTATGTGGTCGGGGAGACGGGAATTGCGCTCAGCGCCCAGCTGGGCATTTCGCAAGGCGTGGTCGGCGCGCTGGGCACGGCGATCGTAACCTCGCTGCCCGAACTGGTCACGACCATTGCCGCGGTCCGGCGCGGCGCGCTGCAACTTGCCATCGGCGGCATCATCGGCGGCAACATGTTCGATGCGCTGTTCGTGTCGGCGAGCGACATCGCCTACCGCGACGGATCGATCTACCATGCGATCGGCGAGCGCGCGCTGTTCTGGATGGCGCTGGTCTGCGCGATGACCGCGATCCTCCTGCTCGGCTTGCTCCGGCGCGAAAAGCAGGGCCCCGCCGGGATCGGGTGGGAATCGGTCCTGCTGCTGGCAGTGTGGCTGGGCGCGGCAGTCCTGCAGGTGTGGCTCGGTTGATTTGTCGCTTGCGGGATTATCTGTTCCGCTTATGTTCTCCTTATGGAAGCGAGTCGCGAAAAGCCGGTCAGAGGGCGCGGGGCGCAGAGCGGCGATGCATCCGCGCGCTTCGGCCTGCCCGAACGCGAGGCCGACGGAGACTGGCGTGACGAGCGCGAGACGGTCGATGGAGCTGCGCCGAGGCTGCGCACCGAAGTCACCGAGGAAAAGCCCCGCTCGATCCTCAGCTTCAACCAGTCGCCCGATATCGGCTTCGACCGTTCGATCAACGCCTACCGGGGCTGCGAGCATGGCTGCATCTACTGCTTCGCGCGGCCCACCCACGCCTATCTCGACCTCTCCCCGGGGCTCGATTTCGAAAGCAAGCTGTTTGCCAAGCCGAACGCAGCCAAGCTGTTGGCCGAAACGCTGGCCAAGCCGGGTTACCAGCCGCGCCCGATTGCCATGGGCACCAATACCGATCCCTACCAGCCGATCGAGGCGCGCTACCGGATCACGCGGCAGGTGCTGGAGGTGTGTCTCGATGCACGCCACCCGGTGACCATCACCACCAAGTCGGACCGGGTGCTGGCGGACCTCGACGTGATCGAAGAAATGGCGCGCAAGAACCTGATTGCGGTGGCAATTTCGGTCACCTCGCTCGACCCGCGACTCTCCGCAACGATAGAGCCACGCGCGCCCTCCCCCGCAAAGCGGCTGGCGGCGCTCGGCAGGCTGGTCGCCGCGGGCGTGCCCACCCATTGTTCGATCGCGCCGGTGATCCCCGCGATCACCGACGATGCGATGGAGGCGATTATCGCCCGCGCCGCCGAACTTGGCGTGACCAGCGCCGGGTGGATCCCGCTCCGCCTGCCGCACGAGGTCGCGCCGCTGTTTCGCGAATGGCTCGCCACGCATTTCCCGGAGCGGAAAGACAAGGTCATGTCGATCGTCCGCTCGATCCGCAACGGAAAGGACAACGACCCCGATTTCTTCAGCCGGTTGAAGCCGACCGGCGTGTGGGCGGACCTGTTTCGTGCGCGCTTCCGCATCGCCTGCAAGCGGGCCGGGATCGGCGACGGTAAGGCGAAGTTCATCCTCGATTGCTCAGGTTTTCGCCCACCAATGGTCGGCGGCCAGATGAGACTGCTTTGAAAAGCAGGTCTTGCGGCCAGGCGACCAGCGGGTATCCCCACGAGGGAAATGGAACAACAACAGGGGGAATTCTGACATGATGCGTACCGCACTTCTCGGCCTGGCTCTGGCACTCGGCATGAACGGGATGGCCCAGGCACAAGGCTACGATGCCGATCGCCAGCTCGAGACTTTTACGACCGGCGCCCTCAAGTCGACGCTCGGCGAACTGGGGGCCACCTATCGGGATCGTGAGGGAGTACCCAATATTTCGGTCGAATTCGCGAATGGCTTGAAGGCGGATGCCCTGCTGATGGCCTGCGACGACCAGGCGACTGCGAGCAATTGCCTCGGCACGTCGATCCTCGCGACCTTCGCCCAGGAAGGAAAGACCGACGCCGAGGTCGCCGCGGCGGTGAGCGAATATAACTACCGCCAGAACTTCGGCCGGGCCTATGTCGATCCCAATGGCGAGATTTCCCTGCGGATGTACATCATCGCGGATGGTGGCATCACGATGGACAACTACCGCAACCAGATCGGGCTTTTCGCCATCTCGATGGAGCGCTTCCTCGACTATCTCTACGAGTAGCGTCTCGGCCGCCCTGCGGCACCCATAGCGGCTCTAGCTGGATCGCGGTGCCTTGCCGCGTATCCGGCGTGGACGCCAGGCGCCGGGTGCCGCGGGGCGCGATTCTCTCGACATGACGCAATGTGCGCGGCTGCGCTGTCCTACATGGACCGACCGGGCTACTGCCAGAGTCGCTCCTTGAAGATGTCGATACACCGCAATCGCCCCGCCCCGCCACGGGAGGGGAGTTTCGCCCCTTGGACACTGTGTCAGGTGTGTCAGGCCAACCCTGCGCCGGCTTTCGGTTTCAGCCGAAGGTGCCGCCGCCCTCTCCGGGCGCGAAACGGACCAGGCGGCTGTCGACCAGCGCGGCGGTTCGGTTGACCACGGCCTGCTGATAGTCGGCATCCTTGATCATTTCGAAGAAGGCCCCCGCATCGGGATAGGCCGCGACGAAGCCGTCGTGCCACTG
>PAVA01000034.1 GCA_002712945.1 Citromicrobium sp. | reverse complement strand
CGCGGGGATGACGGGAGGATTATCGTGGCGTCCACTCCTCGTCCTGGGGCAGGGCGGCGAAGATCGCTTCGATCCGTTCGTCGGTTACACCTTCGGGGGTGGCAGGGTTCCATTGCGGATCGCCGGTTTTGTCGATGATCACTGCGCGGACACCTTCGGCGAAATCGTGGCTGACCAGCACGCGGCTGCCGATGCGGTATTCCATCCGCATCTCGTCGGCGAAACTGCCCAGCGTCAGGCTGTTCGCCAGCTGGCGCAGCGCGACCTTGCAGCTCTGCGGGCTCTTGGTGCGCAGCGTCTTGAGTTCCTTCGCCGCCCATTCGGAATGGTCGGCCTCGAGCGCGGCGAGGATCTCCTCCAGCGTGCGTGCCGCGAACAGCCGGTCGATATTCTCCCGGTTGGCGAGGATGCGCGCCTCGGGCGGGGTCTCGGAAGCCTCGTCGAGGATCGCCTGGATATTCGCCGGATCGTCGATAATTGCGGCCTTGACCCGGGCGAGGTTCTCGCTCGCGATGTAGTGCGTGGCGAGGCCGATGGCGTGGCACTCCGCCCCGTCGAGCCGCGCGCCGGTCAGCGCAAGGAATTGCCCGATGCGCCCCGGCAGGCGGCTGAGATACCAGCCTCCGCCCACGTCGGGGAACAGGCCGATCCCGGTCTCGGGCATGGCGAACTTGGTGTTCTCCGTCGCCACGCGGTAGCTCGCGGGCTGGCTGATGCCCACGCCGCCGCCCATCGTGATCCCGTCCATGAGGGCGACCACCGGCTTCTTGTAGGTGAACAACCGGTGGTTGAGCCGGTACTCGGCGTGGAAGAACTCGCGGCCCGTCCTGCCATCGTCATTGAGCGCCGAGTTGCGCAGCATCGCGATATCGCCGCCCGCGCAGAAGCCGCGCCCTTCCGCGTGGTCGATCACCACCGCCGCGATGCCGGCATGATCGGCCCACTCGCCCAGCGCATCGGCCATGGCGACGCACATCTCGGTGGTCAGCGCATGGATCGCCTTGGGGCGATTGAGCGAAATGTGGCCCACGCTCTTGTGGGTGTGGATGTTGAGCTGGTCGGTCATTCTCAGCCCCCCTGCCGCAGCAGATCCCGGCCCACGATCATCCGCATCACCTGGTTGGTGCCTTCGAGGATCGAGTGGACGCGCAGGTCGCGCCAGTAGCGTTCGATCGGGTAGTCCTTGAGGTAGCCGTAGCCGCCGAACAGCTGCAGCGCGTCGTTGACGACCTTGGAGCCGTTGTCGGTCGCCAGCCGCTTCGCCATCGCGGAGAAGCGCGACTTGTCGGGCGCGTTGTCGGTGACCTTGGCCGCCGCGAGGTAGAGCAGCGCGCGCGCCGCCTCCAGATCGGTCGCCATGTCGGCGAGCATGAACTGCGTGTTCTGGAAGTCCGCGATCTGCTGGTCGAACTGCTGGCGTTCCTTGGTATATTTCACCGCCTCGTCGAGGCAGCGCTGCGCCCCGCCGAGCGAGCAGGCACCGATGTTGAGCCGTCCGCCGTCGAGCCCCATCATCGCGAAGCGGAAGCCTTCGCCTTCGTCGCCCACGCGGTTCTCGACCGGTACGCGCGCATCCTCGAAGATCACCTGCGCGGTCGGGCTGGCGTTCCAGCCGAGCTTCTTTTCGGGCGCGCCGAAGCTGACGCCCGGCGTGTCCTTGTCGATCACCAGGCAGGTGATGCCCTTGGTCTTGTGCTCGCCCGTGCGGACCATGGTGACGTAGACGTCGTTGACGCCGCCGCCGGAGATGAACTGCTTGGTGCCGTTGAGGACATAGTGGTCGCCATCGAGCACGGCCTGAGTCTTCAACCCCGCCGCGTCCGATCCGCTGCCCGGTTCGGTCAGGCAGTAGGAGGCGAGCTTTTCCATCGTCACCAGCTGCGGAAGGTACTTCTCCTTCACGCCTTCGCCGCCGAAACGGTCGATCATCCAGCTCGCCATGTTGTGGATCGAGATGAACGCGCTGGTGGTGGGGCAGCCATAGGCCATCGCCTCCATGATCAGCGCAGCTTCGAGGCGGCCGAGGCCGATGCCGCCCGATTCTTCGGACACGTAGATCGCACCGAAGCCGAGTTCGGCGGTCTGCTTGATCGTGTCGACGGGGAAGATGTGTTCCTCGTCCCACTTGCCCGCGTGGGGCGTGATGTTGTCGGCGGTGAACCGCTGCGCCATGTCCTGGATCGCAAGCTGGTCGTCTGAAAGCTGGAATTGTCCGGTCATGCCGGGCGACCTAGACCCACCGCCGCGGATAGAAAAGGGGGGCGTTAGATCAGGAACCCGTAGCGGCGCGTTCCGCCGGGCAACGGTGACGGATTGTCCCGGTGCCCGATTGCGATACCTCGCGCGTGGCGAGCTCCTCGCGGCCCTGCCCAAGGGTCATCGCATATTCGCTGGTCCAGCTTTCGCCTTCGCCTTCCATGGCGAGGGTCACGACGATGCCCGGTCGCCCGCGCCGAACCGCGGTGACCTTCCCTTGCGATTCGTAGAAGGTGATCGTGCCGGGCCGGATGGTCATGAACATGTCCGACTCGGGCGAGCACGGGCCTTCGGGCGCATCCCACTGGCCGAGGAAGCGGGCCGGAATGGCGGTGAGGGCAGCGCGATCCTCCGCCACGTCGTCCGCCGGCACATGCGGCAGATTGAACAGGGTCGGCTCGGGTGCGGGCGTGCCTTCGGCTTCGGGGTCGAGAGCCTTGGTCGCGGCCGGATCTGCGGGGGCGGACGGAGCGGGCGTCGGTTCGCTGGCTTCGATGGCGACCTCTTCGCCGTCGATGGCGGCGGTCGTCCGTTCGGGAGCCGGGGAGGGGGCCTGACTGTCGCATGCGGTCAGCAGCACCATGCTTGCCAGGACCGTTACAACCGCCACTCTCATGAGCCGCACTCCCCCATTCTTCGTCCGTCTACAACGATCCGCCCCCTTCCTTGTAGCCGAGTTGGCACGATTTCGCGAGAGGCTTGCGCCCGCTACGGGGCCCTGAACCCGGAGAGCCCGCAGGAAGAGCGGGGGTGGGCGCGAAAGGTCAGTCCTTCGGTTCGGGGGAATGCCCCAGCACGCGGCTGTCGAACCATTCCTGCGCCAGCTCCGTATTATTGCCGCGATACCAGCGCGGGGCAGGCAGACCGGCTTCCCAGGCGACCATTTCGGTCAGCGCCCCTTGCGCTGAATAGGTATCGTAGGTTTTCGCATATTCCGCAAAAGGATCGGCAAAAGCTTCGTCGGCGGTCACGATGGTCCAACCCTTTTCGCGCAGTGCCGCGACCAGATCGCCGATCCACAGCGCGGCAATATCCGTCTCGTGCAGCAGGATCACATGGACGGGCGAGCGCCCGGTCGCTTCGCGGGCCAGCGCGTCGTAAAATTCGGCCGCCTCGACATGCGCTTCGACGTAGAGATCGCGCAGCGCCTCGCGATCGGGCGTGCGTCCTTCGGCAATCGCCCTCTTTGCCGCGCTTTCGTAAAACCAGTCGCTCGCGTCGATGGTGGCGTAGCCGTTGGCCAGCCCGCGCTCCGCCAGCGCTGCCCGCACCGCATCGCGCTTCGCCTTGTCCTGCTGTCCCTCGTCCAGATAGGGATAGCGGAACCACGGGCGATGGCCCTTTCGTCCGCGCAGCCAGTTTTCGGCGGCATCGATGTCGGCGAGATAGGCGTCGAGCGCGGTTTGCGACAGGCGCGGGTGGGTGGCGCTGTGGTTCGCGATGACGTGGCCCGCATCGACATAGGCGGCGATCCGCGCCTCGTCTTCGGGGCTGTCGATACTGCCCGGATTGACGAAGAAAGCCGCCTGATCGACGCCGGCCTCGGCCAGGTTTTCGATCAGCAGGCGGGTGCGCTCGTCTTCGCTCAGGAAGGGGCCCGTCGCTCGAGGTGCATCGTCGAAGCTGAGCGCGATGCGCTTTTCGGCCTGGGGCGGGGCGGGGGTATCTTCGGCATGGGCGCAGGCCGCGAGCATGCCGAAGAACAAAATGAAGAGCCAGCGCATGGCCGTCTTCTTATCGGGGGCACCTGCGGTAGGTAGTGGCAGAGCGTTCACCCGTGTCGAAATTGCGGACGGTCAGCGTCTTCGCGACCGGATCGACCCGGAATTCGAGCTCGTCGCGGGTTTCCTCGTCCGCATAGGTCGTGTCGAACAGCGCGCGGATGCGGCCCGGTTCGCGATCGCTCACCGAAATGAAGCGGCCACCCGTTTCGAAGTAGGAGAAGCGGTCCTCGCGCACCGTGAGCACCTTGCCCATGTTCTCCTGCTCGTAGCCGTCGCATTCCTCGGGCGTGACCGCATCGCCTTCGGTCGCGCGCCACTTGCCGCGAATGGCGACAGGGAAGGTCTGCGCAAAGGCGCTGGGCTCTTCCACCCGATCCCCATCTTCGTCGGCGTCTTCCGCGGGCGGGACATCCTCGGGCGGACCGGCCCCATCGCCGATCCCGCCGTCGGGTTCGACCGGGATGGGCGTTTCGGTGCCGGTCGCGGTGTCGTCCGCCTCCGCTTCGGTCTCGCCGCCGTCGGCACTGCAGGCGGCGAGAACAACCAGCGAGGCGAGTAGCAGGGTGGAGTTGCGCATGCCTCTTACCCCATCGTCGGGATGATGAAGGCGTCCTTGTTGTCGGCGTCGGCGGTTCCGTCGGGCCAGCGCTGGGTGACCTTCTTGCTCTTGGTCCAGAAGCGGAGGCCTTCCTGGCCATACTGGTCGATGTCGCCGAAGCCCGAACGCTTCCAGCCGCCGAAGCTGTGGTAGCTGACCGGCACGGGGATCGGCACGTTGATGCCGACCATGCCCACGTTCACTCGGTGCGCGAACTCGCGCGCGGCGTGGCCGTTGCGGGTGAAGATGGCGACGCCGTTGCCGTACTGGTGCTCGCTCGGCAGGCGCACGGCTTCCTCGAAATCCTTCGCGCGGACGATCTGGAGCACGGGGCCGAAGATCTCTTCCTTGTAGCTTTCCATGTCGGGGGTGACGTTGTCGAGCAGGGTCGGGCCGACGAAGAAGCCGTCTTCGTGCCCCTGCAGCGTGAATCCGCGCCCGTCGATCACGACCTCGGCGCCTTCCTTCTCGGCCGTGTCGATCCACTGTTCGATGCGTTGCTTGTGCTCGGGCGTGACCACGGGTCCGTAATGCGCTTCGGGATCGTTGGAGACGCCGACGCGCAGGGCGTTGATCGCGGGGATCAGTTTTTCGCGCAAGGCATTCGCGGTATCCTCGCCCACCGGGACCACCACGGGCAGCGCCATGCAACGCTCGCCCGCGGAGCCGAAGGCCGCGCCTGCGAGGTCGTTCACCACCTGGTCGAGATCGGCGTCGGGCATCACGATGCCGTGGTTCTTCGCGCCGCCGAAGGCCTGCACGCGCTTCCCGTTCGCCGTGCCGCGCGAATAGATATACTGCGCGATGTCGGACGACCCGACGAAGCTGATGGCAGCGATGTCGTCATGGTCCAGAATAGCGTCGACCATTTCCTTGTCGCCATGGACTACCTGCAGCAGCCCCTCGGGCGCGCCCGCTTCCACGAACAATTCGGCGAGGCGCACGGGCACGCTCGGGTCGCGCTCGGAGGGCTTGAGGATGAAGGCGTTGCCCGCCGCGATCGCCATGCCGAACATCCACATCGGGATCATCGCGGGGAAGTTGAACGGCGTGATGCCCGCCCCGATACCGAGCGGCTGGCGCATCGAATAGACGTCGATCCCCGGGCCAGCGCCCTGCGTGTACTCGCCCTTGAGCGCCTGCGGGATGCTGCAGGCATATTCGATCACTTCCAGCCCGCGCTGCACGTCGCCATGCGCATCGTCGACGACCTTGCCGTGCTCGCTGGAGAGAAGTTCGGCCAGCTCCTGCTTGTTTGCCTCGACCAGTTCCTTGAACCTGAACATCACGCGGGCGCGGCGCTGCGGATTGGTCGCCGCCCATTCGGGTTGGACTTCCTTCGCCTTGGCCACCGCCCGTTCGAGCAGCGCGGCATCGCCCAGCGCGACTTCCGCCTGCACCTCCCCGGTAGAGGGGTTCCACACCTTGTGCGTGCGGGTGGTTTCGCCGGCGGCGACGCCGGTGGCGAGGTGATGGTCGATCTGGCGCATGGGGGGCTCTCCGTGGGGTTATCCTTGTGCCACGCGCGCTAGCGCCGTGGTGCCTGATAAATCAAGCGACCGCACGCCCGAGCGTTCCCTGCGCGGCGGCTACCCCCCGCTGACCGCGCGCATCATCTCTGCACACAGGATCGCGCCATAGGTGCCCAGTGCGTAGCCGAGCACCGCCAGCAGCACGCCCACGGGCGCGAGGGCGGGGTGGAACGCGCCTGCCACCACCGGCGCGCTGGCCGCTCCGCCCACGTTCGCCTTGCTCCCCACGGCGACGAAGAAGAAAGGCGCGCGCACGATCTTGGCGGTCACCAGCAGCAGGGTCGAATGGATCGCCATCCAGATCAGGCCGACCGCCATGAACAGCGGAGCATCGCCCAGCTGGAAGATGTCCATCTTGGTGCCGATCACCGCGACCAGCAGGAAGATGAAGACCGTGCCGATCTTCGACGCGCCAAGCCCTTCGAGCTCGCGCGCCTTGGTGAAGCTTGCGCCAAGGCCCAGCGTCGTCGCCATCACGACGACCCAGAAGAACTCGCTCGCCAGCACGGCTTCCGCTCCGAGTGCGCCCGTGAAGTAGTAAGACAGCCAGCCCGCGCTCCAGTGCGCGAAGGCGACCGCGCCGAAGGTGAAGCCTGCAAGCACGATCAGCTCGTTCGCGCTCGGCACTTTCTCAACCTGCGCGCTGTAGTTGGCCATCGAATCGCGCAGGCGGGTGATCGCGCTGGCATCCGCGCCCAGCCAGCGGTCGATCCGCTCGTGCATCCCGGCGCCGTAGAGCAGGAACGCCATCCAGATGTTCGCGACCACGATATCGACCGCGACCATCGCGCCATATTGCTCGATCTCGTAGCCGTAGACTTCCAGCATCGCGGTCTGGTTCGCGCCGCCGCCGATCCAGCTCCCGGCAAGCGTCGCGAAGCCGCGCCACGCCGCCTCGGGCCCTTCGCCCGCGATGATCGAAGGCTCGAACTGCGCGACGATCCACAGCGCGATCGGCCCGCCGATGACGATGCCGATCGTGGCGGTAAAGAACATGATGAGCGCCTTGGGGCCGAGGCCGAGGATGCCCCGAAGATCGATGCTGAGCGTCAGCAGCACCAGCGCGGCGGTGAGGAAATAGTCCTTCGCGATCGTCCAGAGCTGCGATTCGCTGGCGTCGATCACGCCGAAGCTGACCAGCAGCGAGGGGACCAGGTAGGCGAGCAGGATGATGGGGACGAAGGTGAAGACCTTGTCCCACACGCCCCCGCGCTGGCGCAGGAAGAACAGGATGCCGAGGATCGCGGCCAGAATGCCGAAGATGATGGTGTCGCTGTGGATCATGATGTGGGGAAATCTCCGCGCGGGCGTTCGGGTGCTCGTGTCGAGGGGTGTGGCACGTTAAACCGTTCTTGACCATGGATGCGCCAGGGTGCAATCGGCGCCGCGCGCTTAAGCGGGTGTAGCTCAATGGTAGAGCAGCAGCTTCCCAAGCTGACGACGAGGGTTCGATTCCCTTCACCCGCTCCACATTTTCCGCCTTACAGATTTCGCTGCCGACTTTGCGGAGCACGCACGCGAAGTCGCTGTCGTCCCGGCATTGCCCGCGTTCCGCGCCCTCCATTCCCGCACCAACCGCCTCGGGTGAAAGGCCCGCGTCACGCCGATTGCAAGCGGCCACCATGTTTATGGCATCCGATTTGATTTTCGGTGCCATAAACCAGCTATTCTCGATGGGGCACGGGATGCGCCGAAACGGGGAGGGGCAATGCTGGCACGATTTTCGGGACGCTGGAAACCGTCCAGCGCGGTGATGGCTCGTCACGGCAAACTCGTTGCCGCTGTCCTCGTCGTCCAGCTGGCCTTCTGGCTCGTCTATGTCCCGGCCTTTATCGATCCCCCGGTGGAACGGCCCGACTTCGTTGTGGTGGAGAGTTTCGCGACGGGCCGACCCGCCACTCCCGATGCGGCGGGGCTGGCGGCTACGCGCTTCACCGAAACGCCGCCCTCGCGCGATTGGCGCGCGCCCGGATATTACGCGACGCGGACGACCTTTTCGCTGGAAGACGTGCCTGCCGAAGGTCTCGCCCTGCTCGACAACAGCGGGGGCGACAACAGCCGCCACTTTGTGAATGGTGCACTGGTCCACGCACCGGGCCGGATGGACGTGGCGAACCCGACCTACCATGCCCTGCGCGAGGATATCGTCCAGATCTCTCCCGGCCTCCTGAAAGTGGGCGAGAACAGGCTCGAGAGCATCTATGTCGTCTCCTCGAGCCGCGAAGTCGGGCTGCTGCCTTCGATCCTTGGCGATTATCGAGAGATCTCCGATGCCTTCGGCTGGAAGGCCTTCACGCTGACGCAGGTGCCCTTGATCGCGACCGTCATGGTCGTGGTGATCGCGCTGTTCGCAGGGCTCGCAGCCCTCCGGGCGCGCGATCCGGACGTGCCGCTGTGGCTGTTTTTCGCAGCCGTCGGCTGGGCATCCTTCGGATTGTTCTTCGAATGGGCAGGCTTCCCCATCCACGGTGCGGCGCGGCAGTTCGTTTATGCCGCGATCATGTTCGGCCTTGCCGCAAGCTGGGCGATCTTCGCAGACGCGTGGTCGAAGGAGCGCGTGCGATACTATCGGCGGGCGGTTCTGGGCCTGTCCGGGGCCGGCCTTGTCTGGAGCGCATACTGGCTGTTCGCGGACGGCGGGCTGACCGCGTTCGGCAAGGTCGAGGATGCCGTCGAATGGATAGGTTTCGCGCTATCGGCGGCAACCGTCCTGCGGATCGCCTGGCACTTCGTCGCGCACCCGGACGAACCGCGCACGATGGAAGCCGCCGCCCTTGTGCTGCTGGCATCGCTGATGATCTGCCACCTTTATGCGATCGTCACTGAAGGGCTTTTGCGACCTTACCTGTCGACCACCCAGCCGCTGATCCTGCTGCTGCTGGTCGGCGGGTTCTTCGCGCGCAATTTCGAGCTCTTCCGCTCCCGCGAACAGCTCAATGCCGAGCTCGAGACCCAGCTTGTCGCCCGCACGGCCGAGCTGGAGCGCGCGCACACCCGCGAAAAGGGGCTTCTGCGCGATCGAGCGCAGCAGGAAGAGCGGCGGCGGATCATGCGCGACATGCACGACGGGATGGGATCGAACCTGATGAGCCTGCTCCTCGCCGCGCGGCGCGGGAAGGTCGACGCGGACACCGTCGCACGGGATATCCAGATGGTGATCGATGAAATGCGGCTGATGATCGACTCGATGGATTCGGTGGGGGAATCGCTTGCCTCCGCGCTCGCACTGTTCCGCGAGCGCGCGCAGTCGCGGGTCACCGAAGCAGGTTTCGGCTTCGTCTGGACCGACGAGGCGCAGGGCGATCTGCCCGAACTCGATCCCCGGCAGGTCCTGCAGGTGTTCCGCATCCTGCAAGAAGCCATCGCCAATGCGCTCAAGCACAGCGATGGCGACAGGATTCATGTCGTCGTGAGGCCCACGCAACTGCTGGTGGCCGACAATGGTTCGTCTTTCGAGGGCCCCCGGCATGGCGGGCGCGGGCTCGAGAATATGGAAGCGCGTGCCGGGGCCATTGGCGGAACATTCGCTATCGCGCGCTCGCATGGAGAGACGATCGCCAGCATCGGGTTACCGGAAGGCCCGAAGCCGCTTGATTGAGGCGACGAGAGCCATTCCCATGGCATTGGTGGCCGCGCGCGGTCGGGGATAGGACAGGCAGGGAAGCAGGACCGGCATGGATATTTACCGCATCGCGATTCTCGACGACGATCCCTCGATCCGCGAGCATTTCACCGAAATCGTAACCTCGTGTCCCGATTACGACCTGTGCGGCAGTGCGCCGACCATCGCCCGGATGCGCGATCTGGTCGTCCGGAAGAACCCGGATCTGTGCCTGCTCGACATCGGCCTTCCCGATGGCAGCGGGATCGACCTCATCCCTTTCATCAAGCAACAGTGCCGCGCGCGCGTGCTGATGGTGACCAGCTTCGGCGACCGGGAAACGGTGGTCAGGGCGATCGACGCGGGCGCCGATGGCTATCTGCTGAAAGACAGTAGCGCGCAGGTCATCCTCGACGGGATCGAGGCCACGCTTGCCGGCGGCGCGCCGATCAGCCCGTCTGCGGCTGTCTACCTCCTCGAACGGTTGAAGGGGAAGGGGCCGCTTTCCGCCTCCACGCAGAACGCGCAAGAAGGGCCGCTGACCCCGCGCGAGGTCGAACTGCTGGAACTGTTCGGCAAGGGACAGAGCTATAAGGAGGCCGCGCGCGAGTTGGGCATCTCGCCGCTCACCGTCGGCAACCACGTCAAGTCGATCTACCGCAAGCTCGCCGTCCATTCCCGGGGCGAGGCGGTTTACGAAGCGGTGAAGAGCGGCCAGCTTTCGATCGATTGACTAAGCCTTGCGCACCATGCCCATGGCATGCCCGAGCGGCGGGCTGCGGGGTAGCGTTCTCCCATCCGGAACGATGGAAGGAGACGGGCCGTGTCATCACTGGCTTTCAAGAGCATGCTGGTCGGCGTCGCAGCCATGGCCGTGACGGGCGCTTCGTTGCCCGGCGAGGTCGCGGGGCAATCGATCGGCGACCTGCGCGAGCGCGTGGAACGGCAAGCAGGCAACCGGGCGGAGCAACAGCGCCAGCGGCGGGGTGCCGAAACCGGCAATACCCGCACCGATCGTGCCGACGCGCAGGATATCGAGCAGACGCTGGATGCCATCCTCAAGTTCACGCTGAATATCGGCGCCCTGGCGCGCGCGGAAGACGGCGCATGGGACATGGCCAAGCAGGAGGTCGACCGGTTTCGCAGCGAGATGGACACCCGTCTGACGCCGGATCTGATCGCTCGTGCGAACGACACGTCCGGGCGAGCGACCGCGCGCCTGCTGCAGGAGGCGGAACGCAGTGCGGATTCGATGGCGACGCGGATCGGCCGGGTGAATGTCGACAAGACGCTCGACGATACGCGCAAGGGCACGATGTTCGCCAAATACGGCGTCCCCCTGTCGATGCGCGAACGCCTGCTCCAGCTCCAGAAGCTCTATCCGCAAAGCGTCGCGATCCGCGAAGCGAACCGGACGGCAGCGGACGTCCTCGCGCAGCTCGGCACCTTCGACCAGATCGAGCAGCAGGCCGACGCCAACTACGCCGCGCTGGTGGCATCGACGCGCATGTATGATGCCGTCCGATCCGATCCTGCGCTGGAGCGCAGTTTCGTCCAGGCCTATTGGGCAAGCCCTTTCAGCCGCGACTACGCGGGCGGCAAGGTGCTGAAGGTCCATCTGACGTCGCGCGCCTGGAGCGTGCAGCACGATGCAACGGGCCGTCCGGTCTCGCGCGATCAGGGGGCGAGCATGGCGATCCGCGCACCCGATGGAAAATGCTACATGGTCCAGGGCCTGTTCGAGCAGAAATACGCAGGCGGCGGGGGCTATGGCGCAACCTATTATCGCTCCGGCGACAATCAGGAAATGCTGTGCGAGAACATCCCGGGTCGGGGATAAGGGTCTGCCGAGAGGCATCGCGGACGATGAGTGGCGGCCAGCGCATCTGGCCCGCCACTCCTGCGTCGTCTCGATGGCAGATCAGATTTCGTCGGACATGCCATTTTCCTCGGCGCATTGTTCCAGCACCGCGTTGGCCTCCTCGTCGGATACGGCCGCAAACTCCGCTACGGATTTTCCTTCGGCGACCCTCTCGATCACGCAGTCGCACAGCGGCTTGGCCTGTTCGGCCGTGCCACCTTGCGCGACGGCCGCGATCTCGCACTGCGTCTTGGCCTGACTCAGGGCTGCAGGAGTAATCGCCCGGGCGCTGTCGCCTTCGGTTGTGTCGGCGCCCGCTTCGTTCGCGTCGGCGTCGGGCGTGGGCTCTGCTTCGCCGCAGCCGGACAGCGCAAGCACGATGGCCAGCGTGGCCAGCGGAATGGTTCTCTTCATGATCGTGGTCTCCCTCCATTCGGGACGGGCAGGGCGCCCGTCGGCACTGCCAAAGCTAGCCGCGCCGGAGCACGCCCGCGTCACCACGAATATGGCACCGTGCCCATGGCATGCCGCTTCGCGCAGGGCGTGCTTACGCTCCGCCCCAAACCTGGATGCAGTCCTGATTTCGGAGGGGGCGTATATGTCGCGGAAGTGGAAGAAGAATACCTCGCGTGCACTGGTGCTCGGCGGGGTCTCGGTGGCGGCGCTGGCGAGCGCGGGGCAGGCTCATGCGGCGACGGTGAGCAACGTCACGATCACCAATGTACAGGGCGTCAGTTCCACGGTCTGCCTGGTCGGCTTCAGCTTCGACGTGGCCGGAACCGTCGCCGACCAGGGGGCGACCGACTATTTTGCCTATGGCGTCTACACCGATACCGGCACGCGCTATAACCAGCCGACGCTGACCGGGGTTGCGGTTCCATCCAGCGGGACGGTGTCGGCCTCTTTCGGCTTCACCTTTGCGAACGACAGTTCGCCGCGCGAGATACGGTTTTTCGATCCGAGCACGGCCACGACCGACCAGGGCCAGCTGGGCGCGCCGATCTCGATCACGAGCATCCCGACAGCGGATATGCGAGCCGCAGGGCTCGCCTGTGCAAGCATGGCCAATACCGCGCCGAGCGTGAACGCGGGGCCCGATCAGAACCTCGCCAATGGTGGCGGCACGGTCGCCCTCAGCGGCACCGCGAGCGATGCGGACAACGATCCGCTGACCTACACCTGGACCCAGGTGAGCGGCCCCAGCGTGTCGATCCAGAACGCCACCACGCTCAACGCCAGCTTTACAGCGCCCGCCCAGATCAATCAGGCACAGGGCCTGGAGTTTCGGCTGACCGCCGACGATGGTCTCACGACCTCCGCCGACACTGTCGTGATCACGATTGCGGCAGGGGCGAACTCTGCGCCCACGGTGGATGCAGGGGCGGACCAGACCGTGTCCGGCGGATCGCCGGTCGAGCTGAGCGGGACGGCGAGCGATCCCGATGGCGATCCGCTGACGGTCCAGTGGACGCAGAACAGCGGTCCTGCGGTGACACTGTCCACCCCCACCAATTTCGGAACCGATTTCACCGCGCCCGCCAAGACCAACAGCCAGCAGGTTCTGACCTTCGGTTTCACGGCGACCGACAACCTGAATGCATCGGCGAGCGACAGCGTCGACGTGATCGTCCTCGCCAATGTTGGCCCCACCGCCGATGCGGCGGGCGACCAGACCGCGGCGGGCGGGTCCACGGTGACGCTCGATGGCACGGGCTCGAGCGATGGCGACGGCGATGCGATCGCCTATAGCTGGGTACAGACGTCCGGCCCCTCGGTCGTGATCAATGGTGCGGCCACCGCACAGCCCAGTTTCACCGCGCCACAAAGCGCCGCTTTCGCGCAGACACTGACATTCGAACTGACGGTCGACGATGGGCTGGCAACCAGCACCGACACGGTGGTGGTCACGGTTCCTTCCAATGCAGCGCCGACCGCCATTCTCGGCCAGGCGCAGACGGTGTCCGGCGGGCAGAGCGTGACGCTCGATGCCTCGGGCTCCACCGACCCGGATGGCGATCCGCTGACCTACAGCTTCGTCCAGACGGGCGGACCTTCGGTTACGCTGACCGGGGCCAACACCGCGACCCCCACTTTCGTCGCACCGCCGGCGGTGGGGACCGCGCAGGTTCTGACCTTCGAGGTGACGGTGAGTGACGGACTCGCAAGCTCCACCGCCACGGTACAGATCACGGTCGCAGCGAACGACCCGCCCGTGGCCGACGCGGGAGCCGATCAGGGGCCGATCGACAGCGGGCAGAGCGTGACGCTTGACGGGACCGGATCGACCGATCCCGACAACGACCCGCTGACCTACGCGTGGACGCAGGTATCCGGCCCAGCGGTAACGCTCAGCGATCCGACTGCCGCACAGCCTACTTTCACCGCGCCGCTGGTGAACGGGACCGACAACCTCGTCTTCGAGCTGGTGGTCGACGACGGGCAGACCAGCTCCGCGCCCGACAGCGTGACCATCGCGGTGCGCGCGGTCGGCACGATCACCATCGTGCAGCAGATCGTCGGGACGGACACGACCGTCACCTATACCTCCGATGTCGCGGCGCTGAATGGCAGCATCACGACCGCGAACGGCACGGGGCAGCTTACGGCGACCGGGGTCGCGGCAGGGAGCTACAGTCTTTCGATCGCCGATCTTTCCGCCGAGGGCTACGCGCTCACCGCGCTCAGCTGCAACGACAGCGACAGCCAGGCGGCCCTCGCAAGCCGATCCATCGCGCTTGCCCTGTCTCCCGGCGAAGATCTGGTCTGCACCGCGGTGCTGACGAACAGCCGGGAAGCGGCGAGCAGTGCAATCCGCGACTTCCTTTCGGGCCGCAATGCGCTGATCCTGAGCAACCAGCCCGATCTGCAGCGCCGTATCGCGCGCTTGCAGAATACCGCCGCGGCGGGCGGGACGGCCAGCATCGACGGTCTGCCGGTCCCCGGCAGCGGCGCCTTGCCCCTCGCCATGCAACTGGGTGGCGGCGAGGCAAGCGTGAGGACCAGCCTGGCGATGGTCGATGCCGCAAGGGGCCGCCGGGAGGCACGCGGCGGGATCGATGTCTGGGCCGATCTCACGATCGCCCGCGCAACGCTCGGCCGCAATGAAGGCACCTTCAAGATCGGCTACGTCGGGATCGACACGCTCGTGGGCGAGAATATCCTGATAGGTGGCCTCGTGCAGGTCGACGACTTCGCGGCCACCGGATCGGGGCCGGGCTCCGCCGAAGGCACCGGCTGGATGGTCGGCCCATACGTTACCGCCAGACTCGGCGAGCGGGTCTACGCCGACGGTCGGATTGCCTATGGCCGGTCCGACAACTCGATCTCGCCTTTCGGCACCTTCGTGGACGGGTTCGATACGCAGCGCCTGCTGTTTGCCGGTTCGCTCACAGGGCAGGTTCCGCTGGGCGGAATGGCCCACCTCTGGCCCGAGGTGTCGCTGCGTTATCTGCGCGAAGAGCAGGAGGCCTATGTCGACGCACTCGACATCGCGATCCCCGCGCAAACCGTCGATCAGGGCGAACTCTCCTTCGCCCCGCGCTTCGACTACCGGATCGCGCAGGACAATGGCTGGGCCATTCTGCCCTATGCGCAGTTCGAGGGCGTGCTCTCATTCGGGGCAGGCGACAATCTGGTGATCGAGAACGGCCTGCGGGGCAGGGTGGAACTCGGCGCCGACATGGGCTCGCCGACCGGATGGCGGATCGGCATCAACGGCTTCTACGACGGCCTCGGCGAAGACGAATTCGAAGCCGCAGGGGGCCGTGTAACGATCTCCTTCGGTTTTTGATGGGGCGGTCTTCGACGGAAAGCGGGAGACGGCGGCGTCCGTCTCTCGCCTGGGGGCTTCGCGCTTCGGCCGGGAGCTTCGCCTCCCGGCTACCCCCGTCGCCCACCTACGCTTCTTGGGCCTAGAACGTATCGAGCCGCGACAGGGCGACGAAGATGAACCCGGCGCCGAGCACGGCGGAAAACCCCGCCCAGACCTCGCTTGCACCCGCGACCATCCAGCGGCCCAAGGTAACGAAGCGTTCGCCCGCCGCGAGCAGAAGGATACCCTCGACGGTCATCAACCCGCCGAGCACCGCCACCGCGATGAACAGCCAGTCATCGGGCCGCCACGGCGTGACGAGGTAGATCGTCGCACCCAGCGAGAGCGTGAAGAGCCCGGCGAGAAAGCGCATTCCCGGCGATTGTTCCAGATCGCCCAGCATGCCGTTCCATGTTCCTGGCATTCGCAGTTCGCCCATCGCGGCGGCGAAGGCATAAATGCCGATGAACATGGCGATCCAGGCGGGAATGGTGTCGGCGGTGGCCATGGTGCGGCGCATGCTCCTTCAATCGATTCTGTCGCGCGATCCGGGGGCCGTGCCCGGACGCGCCATCCCTCGCGGCCCCAGCGTCCTGATGCGCTTGGGTGACGGGCTGATGAAGCGCCGATTTATCATATGTTTCACGCGGGAACAGGGGGAGAGCGGGGCATTACGCCCTGCTTTCCCCCGATTGAACGGGCCGGACCTGTTCCGCGATCCCCGGCGGAGCGGTCAGCCGCCGCCGTTTGCGATCCAGCGGTCGATCTTTTCCTCGAGCACCGGCAGCGGCAGCGCTCCGGTGCCGAGCACCTGTGCGTGGAAATCCTTGATGTCGAAGGCATCGCCCAGCTGCGTTTCGGCCTTTTCGCGCAGTTCCTGAATCTTGAGCGCGCCGATCTTGTAGGCCAGCGCCTGCGAGGGAATCGCGATATAGCGCTCCACCTCGGCGACCACTTCGGTCCGCGTCATGCCCGAATTTTCGAGCATGAAGTCGATCGCCTGCTCGCGGGTCCAGCCCTTCGAATGCAGGCCCGTGTCGACCACCAGCCGCATCGCGCGCAACTGCTCGTCCTGCAGGGTGCCGTAACGGTTCCACGGGTCGTCGAAGAAGCCCATCTCGTAGCCCAGCGTTTCGGAATAGAGCGCCCAGCCTTCGACATAGGCGGTGTTGCCGCCGAAGCGCATGAAGGCGGGCAGCGCCTCGTTTTCCTGCGCGAGGCTGATCTGGAAGTGATGCCCCGGCGCGCCCTCGTGAAGATAGAGCGTCACGTTGCCGGTCGTCAGGCGGCTGGGCAGGTCGTAGGCGTTGAAGAAGAACGTGCCGGGGCGCGAACCGTCGGGCGTGCCCGACTGGTAGGAACCGCCCGCGCTGAACTGCTCGATCGAAGGATCGTAGGGCTTGATGACCAGATCGGTCTTGGGGACGAGCGAGAAGTAGTTGCCGATCTTCTCGTCCACCTCTTCGCCGATATCGTAATAGGTCTGGGTCAGCGCCTCGCGGCTCTCCGGCTTGAACTTCTCGTCGGTGCGCACGTAGTCGAAGAATTCGCCCAGCGTCCCTTCGAAGCCGACCTCGTCCTTCAGCGCTTCGAGCTCGCCCTTGATCCGCTCGACCTCGGAGAGGCCCAGCTGGTGGATATAGTCCGCTTCCAGCGGCAGCGTGGTCGTCTGCTCGATCATCAGTTCGTAGAGCTTCTCGCCGCCCTTCATCTGGCTGAGGCCGACGTCCTCGCGCGCGGCCGCCAGATATTCGTCGCGCAGGAAATCGCGCATCTTTTCGTGCGCGGCGTAGATCTCTTGTGTCTTGGCACGATAGGCTTCGGTCAGGCGCGCCTTGTCGGCTTCCGAGAAGTCGTCGGGGAACATCGCGACCGGCCCCATGAACTGCGATTCCTCGATCGGGATCGCGAGCTGCGTGTCGAGCTGTTCGATCACGTTGCGGATGGTCAGCTTGGTCTCGACCACGCCGCTTTCCATGCCTTCGCGAAACTTGTCGATCGAGCGGTCGGTTATCTCGATATAGTCGTCGTGGCGGCTGAGGTTATCCTCGTAATTCGCGATGGTCTTGAACGGGGCCGCGCCCGTGCCGCTCGCGAAGTTGGGGTAGAAGGTGTGGAAGCCGCTGAAGTGGTTGACCGGGCGGACCTCGGTAAGCGCGCGGATTTCGGGCGTACTGCCCTTCAGCGCCTGCTCCTGGTTGTAGAGGAACACGTCGTAGGCGAGCTTGTCGGTGGCCGAGAGCTTGCTGCGGTCGATCTGCTGGAGCAGCGCGACGTTGAGCTGCGTGTCGCGCAGCTGCGCGTAATAGGCGGAATCGGTGAAGAAATCGCCGAGCCGGTCCGCGTTCTTGTCGTCGCCCCGGAACAGGCGGCTGAGCGGGTTGAGTTCGAGGCTGCGCGCGTCGGAATCGGCGAAGAGGGCGAACAGCTTGTCGTGCTCGGACTGCTCGGCAGACGGCTCGGCCTGCGTGGTATCGGCCTGAGCGGTACCGGCTTTTGCGAGGGCGGCACCCGGTGCCGCGACAAGCGCGAGTGCAATGGCAAGATATCCGGTGCGGACGAGCGTCATGTCTGTATTTCCCCCAAGAATGGCTGTGGCTCCGCTTGTAGGCATCGCCGGGACCTTCGCAAGTGGAGGTGGGCGGACGACCAACCGTGATCGACAAGCGGTCAGGGCCGCCCGCCAAGGGGTCCGCCCGGATTTTCCTTCGCGAAATCGCGATGATGCGTCACACTGACCGCTGGCGGGCCTTGCGAGCAGGGATGGCGCCGGTTGAAGATCGACGCGTTGAATCGCTCG
>PAVA01000033.1 GCA_002712945.1 Citromicrobium sp. | reverse complement strand
CATGGCGTTCGCGCAGCGAATCGATCGGCGGATTGGTGACCTGCGCGAAGTTCTGGCGGAAGAACTGGCTGACATTGCGCGGCATGCCGCTGATAACGGCCAGCGGCGTGTCGTCGCCCATCGAGCCGATCGCTTCCTTGCCGTCGAGCGCCATCGCGTCGAGGATCAGTTCCATGTCCTCGGTCGTCATCCCCGCCGCGGTCAGGCGGCGCGCAAGCTCGTCGGCATCGAAGCCGGGGTTCGCATCTTCGGACGGCTCGGGCAGATCGTCGATCCCGCGGAATCCGGCGACCAGCGCCTTATACGGCGCCTCGCGCGCGATCCGCGATTTCAGCTCCTCATCGCGCAGCAGCTGGCCACGCTCGAGATCGATCGCGATCATCTGGCCGGGGCCCAGCCGCCCCTTCTCGACGACATGCTCTTCTTCGAGCGAGACCATCCCGCTTTCGGAGCCCACCACCAGCAACCCGTCCTCGGTCCGCGCGAAAGCGAGCGGACGCAGCGCGTTGCGGTCGAGCCCGGCGACCACCCAGCGGCCGTCGGTCATTGCGAGCGCGGCAGGCCCGTCCCACGGCTCCATCACCGACGCCATGTACTGATACATCGCCCGGGTTTCCTCGGGCATGTCGGGGGAGACCTGCCAGGCTTCGGGCACCAGCATGGACTTGGCCGTCGGCATGGCCTTGCCCGACCGCACCAGCAGCTCGATCGCGGCATCGAGGCTGGCGGTGTCGGACGCGCCGACCGGGATCACCGGCTTGATGTCGTCCGCCATGCCCGCGAAGGCGAGGCTCGCCATCTTGATCTCGTGCGTGCGCATCCAGTTCTTGTTGCCGCGGATCGTGTTGATCTCGCCATTATGCGCCAGCGTGCGGAAGGGTTGCGCCAGCCACCATTGCGGGAAGGTGTTGGTCGAATAGCGCTGGTGGAGGATCGCCATCCGGCTGGTCACCAGCGGATCGCGCACGTCGGGGTAGAAGGTCGAGAGGCTCTCCGCGAGGAACAGACCCTTGTAGACGATCGACTGGGCGGACAGCGAGGCGATGTAAAAGTCGCGCAGCTGCGCCTCGACGATGCGCCGTTCGATCCGCCGCCGGACGACGTAGAGCTGCTTCTCGAACTCCTCGAGCGATTGTTCCTCGGGCGTCGGCCCGGCGATCATCACCTGCTCGATCTCGGGCCGGGTCTCGCGCGCCTTGCGCCCGATGACCGAGATATCGACCGGCACCTGCCGCCAGCCGTAGACGAACAGTCCGGCGCGGATCAGTTCTGCCTCGACGATCGTGCGGCAGGCGTCCTGCCCGCCCAGATCGGTGCGCGGCAGGAAGATGACGCCCACCGCCAGCCGCCCGTCGCGCACATCGTGCCCGCTCGCGTGGATCGCGCTGGTGAAGAAGTCGACCGGCAGGTCGAGCAGCAGGCCCGCCCCGTCGCCGGTCTTGCCATCGGCATCGACTGCGCCGCGGTGCCAGATCGAAGACAGCGCATCGATCGCCGCATCGACCACGCGCCGCGTCGGCTTGCCCGAGACCTCGCCGATCAGGCCGACACCGCAGGCGTCGTGTTCGCTATCGGCGTGATACATGCCTTCCGCCGCGAGGCGGAGCGCTTCCAGTTCCTGCTTGGTCATGCTGCTGCCGCGCTCGGCTTGCGTTCGGCGGCGAGATACGCCTCGATATGCTCGGCCACGTCGCGCCCGTCGCGCACGGCCCACACCACCAGGCTGGCCCCGCGCGCGATATCGCCGCCCGCGAAGACGCCGGGAAGCGAGGTCATCATCGTGTCGTCGCATTCGAGCGTGCCCCACTCGCTGACCTTCAGATCGGTCTCGCCGAAGATCGCGGGCAGCGGCTCGGGCTCGAAGCCCAGCGCAAGGATCACCAGATCGGCATCGAGCGCAAAGCTGCTCGAGGGGTCGACCTCGGGGCGGCGACGGCCATCGGCATCGGGCTCGCCCAACTGCATGCGGTTGGCCTGAACCCGCTCCGCGCGCTCTCCGCCTTCGATGGAAGCGGGGCCGGAGAGCCACAGGAACTCGACGCCTTCCTCCTCGGCATGGGCGACTTCGGTGCGGCTGCCGGGCATGTTCTCCCGGTCGCGGCGATAGAGGCATTTGACCGAGCTGGCGCCCTGCCGGATCGCAGTGCGCACGCAGTCCATTGCGGTGTCGCCACCGCCGATGACCACCACCTTGCGGTCCTTGGCAAGCAGGCTGCCATCGGCATGCGCAGCGACCTCGTCGCCCAGCCCGCTGCGGTTCGAGGCGGTGAGGAAGTCGATCGCGCGGATCACGCCATCCTTGTGCGCGCCTTCCACGGTCAGCTCGCGCGACTGGTAGACCCCCGTGGCGACGAAGATCGCATCGTGGCGTTGGCGCAGTTCGGACAGGGTCACGTCCCCATCCTTGTCTCCGCCCACTTCGACGCCGCGATGGATGCGGATGCCGCCTTCCTCGACCCGCGCCACGCGCCGGTCGACCACGCTCTTGTCGAGCTTGAAGTTGGGAATGCCATAGATCAGCAGGCCGCCCGCGCGGTCGTGCCGGTCGTAGATATCGACTTCGTGCCCAGCATTGCGCAGGTATTCCGCCGCGGTCAGCCCGGCGGGCCCCGCACCGATGATGCCGACCGATTGCCCTGTCGGCGTGCCGGGCTGGATGGGCCGGACCCAGCCTTCCTTCCACGCATTGTCGCCGAGATATTTCTCGACGCTCCCGATGGTCACCGCGCCGTGGCCGGAGAACTCGATCACGCAATTGCCCTCGCACAGCCGGTCCTGCGGGCAGATGCGGCCGCAGATCTCGGGCATGGTCGAAGTGCGCGAAGAGAGGTCATAGGCTTCGCGCAGGCGGCCCTCGGCGGTCAGACGCAGCCAGTCGGGAATGTGATTGTGGAGCGGGCAGTGGACCTGGCAATAGGGCACGCCGCATTGCGAGCAGCGGCCCGCTTGGCGCTGCGCCTGCTCGTCCGCGAAAGGTGCCCCGATCTCGAGAAAGTCCGCGCGCCTGCTTTCCGGAGCGCGCTTCTCGGGATAGGCCTGTTCACGTTCGACGAATTTATTGGTTGCGTTACGTTCTATCGGACCGGCCCAGTTGCAAGTGTCAAAGTTCGCGTTTCGGAAAGTCTGCGCCCTCCCCGGCGCATCCTTATAATAGCATTGGCTACTGCTCGCGAAATTTCAATCCAAAATGTTGCGGATGCGAAGGCGCGAGCCACGGCTGGCACGCTTGTTGTGGCATCCGCCCCTTTTGTAAAGCCCGGCCATGGCCTAGCCTGCATCGCACGGTAGCGATCGAGGAGGAACGCGGTGCGAGCGATTACGAGTTTTCTGGCGGCAACCGCCCTGATTGCGGGCCCGTCGCTCGCCCAGGAGGCAGCGCCCGCGCCGATCAACACCGCCGACACGATGGAGCAGGCGACGCAGGGAATCGGCCCGGGCGCACGCCCGGTAGGCGCCGACTGGAGCCGCTCTCCGGTGGTCGCCCCCGAAGGGATGGCCGCCACCGCGCACCCGCTGGCAACCCAGATAGCGCTCGATATCCTCAAGGCGGGCGGCAGCGCGGTCGACGCCGCGATCGCGGCCAATGCCGCGCTCGGCCTGATGGAGCCCACCGGCAACGGCATCGGGGGCGATCTGTTCGCGATCGTCTACGATCCGAAGACAGACAAGCTGTACGGGATCAATGGCTCGGGCCGGAGCCCATCGGGCCAAACGCTTGCCCAGCTGAAAGAAAAGCTTGGGCCCGACGCCACGTCGATTCCCCCGGTCGGCCCGCTGCCGATCACGATTCCCGGCACGGTCGATGCCTGGTTCGACCTGCACAATCGGTTCGGCAAGCTGTCGATGGCGGACAATCTTGCGCCGACGATTCGTTACGCACGCGAAGGCCACCCGGTAGCCCCGGTGATTTCGATGTATCTGGAGCGCTCGCTGGCCGCCTACGAAGCGCGCCTCGAACGGTTCGAATTCGACTTCGGGAATGCCCGCGCAACCTGGTTCGCCGACGGCGATGCCCCCGAGCCGGGCGAGATATTCCGCAATCCCGACCTCGCCAACACGCTGGAGCGGATCGCGCGCAACGGACGCGACGAATATTACGAAGGCGAAACCGCGAAGATCATCGTCGATTACCTGCGCGAACAGGGCAGCGCCTTCACGCTGGAAGACTTTGCGAACCATGACAGCGAATGGGTCGACGTCGCCTGCGTCACCTACCGCAAGGGCTACGAGCTGTGCGAGCTGCCGCCCAACGGGCAGGGCTACGCCGCGCTGCAGATGGTCAATATCCTCAAGAACGTGGACCTTTCGCAGTGGGAGCGCGGGAGCCCTGAGGTGCTGCACTACATTACCGAGGCCAAGCGTCTCGCCTTCGAGGATGTGGCGCGCTTCTATGCCGACCCCGATTTCTCGCCCGCGCCCGAAGGGCTGCTGAGCGACGAATACGGGCGGACCCGTTTCGCCCTGATCGATCCGGCACGCGCCACCCCCTCTTTCGGACCGGGGAGCCCGGGTATCCAGCCCAAGCTGGAGGGCGAAGGCGACACCACCTACCTGACCGTCGCCGACAAGGACGGGATGATGGTCAGCCTGATCCAGTCGAACTATCGCGGCATGGGCGGCGGGCTGGTCGCGCCGGGTCTGGGCTTCATGTTCCAGGACCGGGGCGAGCTGTTCAGCCTCGATCCCGCGCATCCCAATGCCTACGCGCCTGCCAAGCGCCCCTTCCACACGATCATCCCCGCCTTCGTGAAGAAGGACGGCAAGCCGTTCATGAGCTTCGGCCTGATGGGCGGCGGGATGCAGCCGCAGGGGCATGTCCAGATCCTCGTCAATCTGGTCGACTACGGCATGAACCTGCAGGAAGCGGGCGACGCGGCGCGGCTGATGCACGATGGCGGTCGCCAGCCGACCGACGCCCTGATCGGCAGCGCGGCGGATACGACAGAGATCGACACGCTCGGCACGCTGATGGTCGAACCCGGCATCCCCGCCGCGACGGTCGAACGCCTGCGTGCGATGGGCCACAATGTCGAGGTCGAGACCACCGGCATACCCTTCGGCGGCTATCAGGCGATCGCGCGCCATCCCGAAAGCGGGGCCTATGTCGGCGCGACCGAGATGCGCAAGGACGGTCAGGCGAGCGGCTACTAGACGCTTCCCAGCGGCGGAGCCCGCGGGCCAAGAAACGGTTGCTCCCCTTGGGCGTTCATTGCCCGATAGGGGACGATTATGGCTGCACGCGCATATTGGCAGGGACAGATCAGGCTCGCGCTGGTCTCGATCCCGGTCGAAATCTACTCGGCAACGCAAAGCGGGGCGAAGATCAGCTTCCGCCAGATTCACGAGCCTTCGGGCAAGCGAATCTCGTACGAAAAGGTCGTCGAGGGTGTCGGCCCGGTCGATCGCGACGAGATCATCCGGGGCTACGAGCTGTCCAAGAACAACTATGTCCTGCTCGAGGACAAGGAGATCGAGGCGGTCCGGATCGAAAGCAAGAAGACGCTGGAACTGGTCCAGTTCGTCGACCAGTCGGAGATCGACCCGCTCTATTTCGAGAAGCCCTATTACGTCGTTCCCAAGGACGATCTGGCCGAGGAAGCCTTCATCGTGCTGCGCGAGGCGCTGCGCAAGGCGAAGAAGACCGCGCTCGGCCAGCTGTCGGTGCGCGGGCAGGAAAAGCTCGTCGCGATCAAGCCCTGCGGCAAGGGCCTGCTGCTGGAGACGCTGCGCTATGCCGACGAGGTGCGCGAGGGACAGAAGTTCTTCGGCAGCATTGCGGATGACAAGCCCGAGGAGGAGTTGCTCGACCTCGCCAGCACGCTGATCGAGAAGAAATCCGCGCCCTTCGATGCCGGCGAGTTCGAGGATCGCTATGCCGACGCGCTCAAGAAACTGATCGACAAGAAGGCCAAGGCGAAGGGCAACAAGAAGATCCTCGAGGATGTCGAGGAGCCTTCGGGCGACGGATCGGGCAACGTGATCGATCTGATGGCGGCGCTGAAGAAGTCGGTCGACAGCGAGAAGGGCGGAAAGAAGCCCGCGAAATCCTCGCGCAAGAAGAAGAGCGCCTGAGGCGGACCGATGGAACTCAACCCCGTTACCCCCCTGACCGCGCTCGACGCCGACCTGCTTCTGCGGCTCGCCGTCCCGGTCGCGCTCGGCCTGCTGCTGGGCCTCGATCGCGAAATGCGCGGCCATGCGGCGGGGCTTCGCACTCACGGCCTGATCTGCCTGGCAAGCGCGGCGATGACCGTCGCTGCGCTTGCGCTGTTCAACCAGCTGGACGGCGCGCGCGTCGACCCGCTGCGCGTGTTCGAGGCGGCGGCGGCCTTCCTCGGGATCATCGGGGCCGGGCTGGTGGTCTTCGCCAAGGGATCGATCAAGAACGTGACGACGGCGGTGCATCTCTGGCTGACCGCTGTCATCGGGATCGCCTGCGGGGCCGCCCTGTGGCCCATCGTCGCCATTGCGGGGCTGGGTGCCCTGCTCCTCCTCGTCATCCTCAACGTGGTCGAGGATCGGCTCTTTTCGCAAACCGAGGCGAACACCGAATGAGCAGCGCCGATCCCCTCGCCGAGTATAACGCCAAGCGCGATTTCTCGCGCACGAAGGAGCCTGCGGGCAAGGCGGGCAAGAGCGGGAAGGACCGTATCTTCATGGTCCAGAAGCACGACGCGACCCGGCTGCACTGGGATCTGCGGCTGGAGGTCGACGGCGTGCTCAAGAGCTGGGCGGTGACCAAGGGCCCTTCGCCCGATCCCGATGTGAAGCGGCTCGCCGTGCGGACCGAGGATCACCCGATGGACTACGCGACCTTCGAGGGCACGATCCCCGCCGAGGAATATGGCGGCGGCACGGTGATGCTGTGGGATCGCGGCACCTGGCATCCCATTGAGGGCAAAAGCGCAGACGATCTCGAGGACGGACACCTCCATTTCGTGCTCGATGGAGAGCGGATGAAGGGCGAGTGGCTGCTCGTCCGGATGAAGCCGAAAAAGGGCGAAAAGCGCGAGAACTGGCTGCTGCGCAAGCTCGACGACGAATACGCGGAAGGCGGCGATACGCTCGTCGAGAAATGCCTCACAAGCATCGACACCGGGCGTTCGATGGCCGAGATCGCGGCAGGCCGCGCGCCCGATGAGGCGGATGGGGAGGACGAAGCTCTCGAACCGCTGGCCGAGCTGAAGCATGCGCGGCGCAGCGGCAAACCGGGCAAGCCGCCCGGGTTCCGCAAGCCGCAGCTCGCCACGCTGGTCGACGATGTGCCCACCGGCAACGGCTGGATGCACGAGATCAAGTTCGACGGGTATCGCGCGCTGATTGCGGTCGCGGGCGACAAGGTCACCGTCTGGACCCGCAACGGAAAAGACTGGACCGACAAGTTCGCCCCCCTGGTCGAGGCGATTGCGGCGCTCGATCTTCCCCCTGCCCTGATCGACGGCGAGATCGTTGCGCTGGACAAGGACGGCAATCCCGATTTCTCGACCCTGCAAAACGTGCTCAAGCGCGGACACGGGTCGCAGAGGCCCAAGGACAAGCTGGCCTTCTTCGCCTTCGATGTGCTCGAGATCGACGGGGAGGATCTGGCCGGGCATAGCGCGATCGAACGCAAGGAGCGGCTCGAGGCCCTGCTGCGCGATGCCGGGCCGCCGATCCATGCGGCCGACCATGTCATCGGCGCGGGCGAGAAACTCTATAGGCAGATGTGCGATGCGGGGCAGGAAGGGATCATCGCCAAGCGGATCGATGCGCCCTACAGGCACGCCCGCACCAAGAACTGGGTCAAGGTCAAGTGCGTCCAGCGGCAGGAATTCATCTTGGTCGGCTGGTCCGAAAGCTCGGCCAAGGCCCGGCCCTTCGCCTCGCTTCTGCTGGCCACGAAGAATGGTGACGATCTGACCTATCGCGGCAAGGTCGGCACCGGGTTCGACAGCGACGATCTCGACCGGCTCGGCAGCAAGCTGGCAAGGCTCGAACGCAAGACGGCGCCGCTCGAGGTGCCGAAGTCGGACGCCCGCAAGGCGCACTGGGTCACACCCAAGCTGGTGGCGGAGATCGCCTTCGCCGAACTGACCGCGGAGGGCCGTGTGCGCCATGCCAGCTTCCTGGGGCTCCGGCAGGACAAGGAGGCGGAGGATGTGAGCGAAGAGCGCGAGCGGCCCGCTCCCAGCCCGTCCAGCGGGGTCAAGATTTCGAGCCGCGACCGCGTGATCTTCCCCGAGAGCGGCCAGACCAAGGGCGACCTCGCGGATTACTACGCGGCGATCGCTCCGATCATGCTGCCCTTCGCCGCGACCCGCCCCTTGAGCCTTGTGCGCTGTCCGCAAGGCCGCGCCAAGAAGTGCTTCTTCCAGAAGCACGATAATGGCGGCTTCGGAGACGGGGGGAAGGCGGTTCCGATCAAGGAGAAGGACGGCGGGACCGAGGACTATCTGTTTATCGAGGACGCGCGCGGGCTGCTCCAGTGCGTCCAGATGGGCACGATCGAGTTCCACGGGTGGGGTGCGCGCAGCAGCGCGGTCGAGAAGCCCGAGCGGATGGTGTTCGATCTCGATCCGGACGAAGGGCTCGATTTCGCGGACGTACGCGACGCGGCGATGGACCTGCGCAAGCATCTCGCCGACATCGGCCTCACCACCTACGCGATGGTCACCGGAGGCAAGGGCGTGCATGTGATCGTGCCGCTGACGGCCGGCCATTCGTGGGAGACCCACAAGAGCTTTGCCGAGCGCTTCGCCCGGGCGCTGGCGCAGGCCGAGCCCGATCGTTTCACCGCGACGATGAGCAAGGAGAAGCGCAAGGGCCGCATCTTCATCGACTGGCTGCGCAACCAGCGCGGCAGCACCGCGGTGATGCCCTACTCGGCCCGCGCGCGGGAGAACGCGCCGGTTGCCGCCCCGGTCGCGTGGAACGAGCTGAAAAGCATGGAGAACGCGCGCGGCTTCACCATCGATGATGCGAAGCGCCTGCTCGACCGTGCGCAGTCGAAGTCGCTCGCGGGATGGGGCTTTGCCGACCAGCGCCTGCCCGAGGTGTAGGAAATGGTGAGCCGTGCTGGGCTCGAACCAGCGACCTACTGATTAAAAGTCAGTTGCTCTACCGACTGAGCTAACGGCCCGACCGGGTGCGGTCCCTAGGGAGAGGGCGCGGGCGGGTCAAGCGCGCCTGCAACTGGCGCAGCGTCAGCCCGGTGACGGGGTCGCACCAGTCCGGCGCAATCGCCGTGGCGGGGCCGAGCACGAAACCGCGCGCCGCAAGCCCGCGATGGGGAATTGCCAAGTCGCGCGATTGCCACTCGCCGCCGGTCCACAGCACGATATCGAGGTCGAGCACGCGGTCGCCCCAAGCCCGGCCCCGCCTCCGCCCGAAATCGCGCTCCAGCCGCTTCAACGCCCGCAGCAGGTCCGGCGGCGAGAGTTCGCTCTCCAGCTCGGCCACCGCATTGGCGAACCTGCGCCGCGCCGCACCCATCGGCGCAGTGTCGATCACCGGACTGCGCGCACGGACCGTGCCGAGCGCGCTCAGCTCCTCCATCGCCGCCCGCACCACTCCCCGCGGGCGCCCGTGCTCGCCATGGCGCCGGTTGGAGCCGAGCGCGACGAGATAGCGGTGGCTCAGACGTCCTCCGCCAGACGGCCGTACAGATCGGGTCGGCGGTCGCGGAAGAAGCCCATCCCCGCGCGGTGCTTGGCGGCGGTGTCGAGATCGAGCGTGGCGACCAGCACGCCATCCTCCTCACGCCCGAACTCGACCAGCTTGTCGCCCCATTCGTTGGTGATGAAGCTGTGGCCGTAGAAGGTCTGGCCATCTTCGGTGCCGATCCGGTTGGAGGCGATGACCGGCATGCAGTTCGACACCGAATGCCCCTGCATCGCGCGCTGCCACATGCGGCTGGTGTCGAAGCTGGCGTCGTAGGGCTCGGAGCCGATCGCGGTCGGGTAGAACAGCAGTTCGGCACCCATCAGGGCCATCGCCCGCGCGGTTTCGGGATACCACTGGTCCCAGCACACGCCCACGCCGATCCGCGTTCCGAAAACGTCCCACACCTTGAACCCGGTATTGCCGGGGCGGAAGTAGTACTTCTCTTCGTAACCCGGCCCGTCGGGAATGTGGCTCTTGCGGTAGACGCCCATGATCTCGCCCGAAGCGTCGATCATCGCGAGCGAGTTGTAGTGGTGCGGCCCGTCCTTCTCGAAGAAGCTGGTCGGGATCGCCACGCCCAGTGTCTTCGCGAGGCGAGCCATCGCGCGGACGTTGGGATGCTCTGCCGTCGGGGCGGCGCGGGCGAACAGCGCCTCGTCCTCCTCCTTGCAGAAGTAGGGCCCGTCGAACAGTTCGGGCGGCAGGACGACCTGCGCACCGCGAGAGGCCGCCTCCTCGACCAGCGAGGAGACGGCCGCGATGTTCTCCGCCTCGTCCCGTGCGCCCAGCGACAGCTGGAGCGCGGCTACCGTAATCTCTCGCAAACCGCCTCCCGTCACCGCTTCTTGAACAGGAGCGTCATGCGGTCGCTCTCACCGATGTTCTTGAGCTCTTCCTTCTTGCCGCCCCAGACCGGCGGCAGCTGCCACACGCCGCCCTCATGATCGGCCGTATCGCGGGGGTTGGCGTTGATGTCGCTCATCCCGACCAGTTCGAACCCGTGCGCCTCGACCAGCGCGATCACGTCTTCCTCGCGCAGGTAGCCATTGCCGCCCAGCGTGTAGTCGCCCGGCGCATCGTCCTGCGCACGGTGCTGCACGATGCCGAGCATGCCGTCATCGGCGAGCATCGTGCGCAGGCGGGTCAGCTCGGTGTAGAGCACGCCCGACCGCATCAGGTTGTGCATCTCGCGGAAGATCAGCACCCGGTCGACCGTGCCCGCCAGCTCCTCGGGCACGTCCTGCGAGGCGTAGATGCTCATCGGCGCGCCGGTCAGCGACCATTCGGGCGAATTCTCGGTGAAGTTGCCGGGCAGGCCGCCGAAATAGGTGGCGAAACGCTCCGAATCGGCAGCCGCCGGATCGGGCACGAGGCCGATATACTGCCCCTCCTCGCCCAGATAGGGCACGAGGATGCGCGTGTACCAGCCGCTCGCGGGCATGTAGTCGACCACACTCATTCCCGGCTTCACCTGAAAGAAGTCGAGCGTCTCGAACGGGTGGCGATACTGGTCGCGCTGCGCATCCTCGCCGCGCACGTCCGATGCGACGGCGGCCTTGAGCGCGGCGTGATGGCTGTGGCGTTCGGCGGTGGTGCCCGCGCTGTGGTCATCGGCGAGCGCCGGCGTCGCGAGTATGAGGGCGGCAACGGCGGCAAGGCTAACGGAACGGAGCATAAGGCGTCTTCTCCCCTGGGATTGTGGCCGCGCACATTAGGGCTGGGCCGGGTAAGCGCAAGGGTGCCGAAGGTCCGGTCATGGCAATCGCGCGCACGCTTCCTACCTCCATTGCCAAAGGAGATTGACGACATGAGCGAGACCGCGATTTTCGCAGGCGGCTGCTTCTGGTGTACCGAAGCGGTGATGAAGGACGTGATCGGCGTGGAAAGCGTCGAAAGCGGCTATATCGGCGGCGCCATCGAGAACCCGACCTACAAGCAGGTCTGCTCGGGCGAGACCGGCCATGCCGAAGCGGTGAAGGTCGCTTTCGATCCCGACGCGATCTCCTATGGCGAACTGCTCGACATGTTTCTCGGCACGCACGACCCGACCCAGCTCAACCGGCAGGGCAATGATGTGGGCACGCAGTATCGCAGCGCGATCTTCCCGCTCGACCAAGCTCAGGCCGAAGAGGCCGAAGCCGCGATCGGGCGCTGGAACGCCGCGAACGGCGCAATGGCGGTGACGACCATCGAAGGCTTCGACGGGTCCGCGCAAACCGCAACCTGGTATTCGGCCGAAGGCTATCACCAAGATTACTGGGACGGCGAAGGCCAGCGCAATCCCTATTGCCAGGCGACCATTCCGCCCAAGCTGATGAAGCTGCGCAAGAGCTTCCAGAAATACGTCAAGGAAGGCTCCTGACGCCCCTGTTTCCAGGCCGAGCCTGACACACCTGACACAGTGTCTTGATGCCAAAAAGCCGGGGCCGGATCGGGCGTCGCGTGAGACGGCCTGAACCATTGGATTCGACGCACGGCGCATCGCGTAGTCATGGCACGGCATGGGACCTGTAGGACAGCGGCCGCACGCCCGCGTCAGGCTTTTCTCGGGCGCCGGTTTGACGAAAGGGGTTGTCCCTTGCGAGGATAGGGCCACGTTGGGTCCTATCGAACACACCCCCCGGCCGCGCCTTTGAGTGGCCCTCACCCTCCATGAAGAGAGGATTTTCAATGCCTACTGCCAAGAACGGCGACACCGTCGCCATCGATTTCGTGGTCAAGACCGATGCGGGTACCGTGGTCGGCAACACCGAGGAAAGCGGCCCGCAGGTCGTCACGCTCGGCAACAAGGAAATCTTCCCGCAGATCGAAGCCGCGCTCGACGGGATGGAAGTCGGCTCGGTGGAGACCGTCAAGATCGATTCCGAAAACGCCTTCGGCCCGCGCCGCGAGGAACTCGTGATCGACGTGCCGCGCGAGAACCTGCCCGCCGAACCCGCCCCGCAGCCGGGCATGCAGCTTTCGGCGCAGGGCCAGGACGGCCAGCCGATCCAGCTCGTCATCACCGAAGTGCACGACAATTCGGTCAAGGCCGACGGCAATCACCCGCTGGCGGGCGAAGACCTCACCTTCGGCGTGACGCTGGTCGAGATCAAGGACGCCGCGTAACGAAACTGCAGGCCGGGGCAGTTAGCCTCGGCCTGCACCCTCGCCGAGGGTTTCAGATGGCCATCCTTGCGAGGGCCTGTGAAAGGTCACTCCTTGAAACCCGAATGATTTCCGACCGCGACTCAGTGATGAAGTAGCCTGTCTGAATGATTTTCAGACACAGATCGCTCTCTCCAACCGACAGGTCATACGCCGGATCGACGTCATCCAGGTTCGGGATTGGTTTTTGCGCCGGGGCGGCGACCGGCAGATACAAGACATAACTCGCCTTGCCCTGCGCATCGCGCTTCATTGCCGGTTCGGCATCATACAAATCGATCGGCGGGTCTGCCGCAGCCAAGGGGCCGTGGATCATACGGTCTTCTGCGTAGGGCCATGAACAGGATGTCTTGAACGCATAAACAATCATGGCATCGGCAACGAGATCGAAATTCGAACGGATGCTCAACTTCAGAAAAGGTTCGGGGCCCCGGTCGAGGCGAAGCGTCTCTGGCAATTTTTCAACGACCGCGATTTCCATAACCTCGTAGTTACCGAGGCTAGGGCCGCATCCGCTCAATCCGATGCCCCAGACCAAAATGCCGGCCAAATGTAAGGTCCTCATCGCGGCCCCCAAAAAATTGGATATTGTCTAGCTGACGCCTAAGCCCTGCGCCAGCGCGCGATGAAGAACCCGTCGAGGCCGCCGTGTTCGGGCAGCATTCCGGGGTCGGTGCGCAGGGTTCCCTTTGCCGTGGGGGACAGGCCTGCGGGCAGTTCCTCCGCGCTGATCGGTTCGCGCGGGAGCCAGACCTTCTCGGCCTGCGCTTCCCCCTCCTCGCTCTCCAGCGAGCATACCGCGTAAACCAGCGCACCGCCCGGCGTGAGCCAGCCGCTGGCGCGCTCGATCAGGCGCGCCTGTACGTCGGCCATCTGCTCGATCTGGCGCGGGCCGATGCGGTGGAGCACGTCGGGGTGGCGGCGTGCGGTGCCGGTCGCGGTGCAGGGCGCGTCGATCAGGATTGCGTCGAAAGGCGCCTCGGGCTCCCACTTGAAGGCATCGGCGGCGATCACCTCCGCCTCGAGCCCGGTGCGCTTGAGGTTTTCCTCCAGCAGCTTGAGCCGCTTGGCCGAGATGTCGAGCGCGGTGACGTTCCAGCCCTGCGCCGCCAGTTGCAGCGTCTTGCCGCCCGGCGCGGCGCACAGGTCGAGCGCGCGCCTGCCATCACCATTGCCCAACAGCCTCGCGGGGAGCGAGGCGGCGAGGTCCTGCACCCACCACGCGCCCTCCTCGTAGCCTTCGAGATCGTGCACTGCCTGCCCGCGCGAGAGGCGCAGGTGGCCGGGCATCAGGCTGTCCGCACCCAGCTTCACAGCCCATTCGGCGGTCTGCGAGGGATCGCGCAGCGTGAGGTCGAGCGGGGGCGGTTCCGCAAGGCCCGCCGCGATGGCACCAGCCCGCTCGCCCCAGCGCTTGGCCACGGCCTCGGGCAATGTCGGCGCGGGGGGCAGCTCCGCGCCGCGCTTCGTCAGCGCGCCGAACACGCCGTGCGTCAGCCGCTTGGGCCCGCCCGAGAGCAGCGGCAGCGCGGTCGCGACCACCGCATGCGGCGGCGTGTCGAGCCTTAGCCACTGCGCGAGCATCAGCCGCAGCACCATGCGCGGCTTGGCATCCTCGGGCAGCACCTCGCGTGTCGCGGAATCGATCAACCCGTCGAAATCGACCAGCCAGCGCAAGGTCTCCGCCGCGATGGCGCGGGCCAACCCGGCATCCGACGCGGGCAGGCCGCGCAGCGCAGCCGCCTCGTTCTGCTCCAGCGTCTCGCCCCGGCGCAGCACGCCGTCGAGCATTCGCAGCGCAGCGCGCCTTGCGGGGAGGCCGGGAATGTCCTGGGCTTTATCGGCCATGCTTGAAACGCGCGTGGGGGGAGATCATTTTCATTGCATGAAACGCGCTACCGAACGCCCCGCAGACTTCAAGAAGCCAGCGCACTGGAACGACGACCCGGCGCCGCAGCCCGAGCCCATCGATGCGAGCGAGGAGGACCCCAAGGGCCTCAGCCCCACGCGCTATGGCGATTGGGTGAAGGACGGGATCGCGATCGACTTCTAGTCGATCGGCGTCAGCCTGATCTGCAAGCCGTCCCTCGGCTGCGGGATCGGCCAGGCCTGCCAGTCGGGCGCGTAGCCTTCCGCCACCTCGATCCGGTAGCGGGTCAGCAGGTGCGCCATCAGGATCTTGATCTGCATATAGGCGAAGTGGAGCCCCAGGCACATGTGCGCGCCGCCGCCGAAGGGCACCCACGCATATTTGTGCCGCGCCTTTTCCGCCTCGCGGGTGAAGCGCATCGGATCGAACTTTTCCGGGTTATCCCAGATTTCCGGGTCGTTGTGGACGAAAGTGGGGTTCACGCCCACCGGCGTGCCCGCCGGTATGCGGTATCCGTGGAATTCGAACTCCTCCAGCGCGCGGCGCGGGATGGAGGGAACGGGCGGCATCATCCGCAGCGCTTCCTTGAACGCCATTTCGGTCAGTTCGGCCCTGGCCAGATCCTCGTACCCCAGCGCGCGCCCTTCCCCGCCGGTGATCGCGCGCAGTTCCTCGCGCAGCTTGTCCTGCCATTCGGGGTTCTTGGCGAGGTAATAGACCAGCGACGTGGCGGACGAGGTGATCGTGTCGTGCGCGGCCATCATCAGGAAGTTCATGTGGTCGACCACTTCGTCCACCGGCAACAGCTCGCCATCGTCGCGGGTCGCGGTGGCGAACTGGCTGAACATGTCCTGCCCGCCGCCCTCGGCGCGGCGGCGCTGCGTCTCTTTCGTGAAGTACTCGACCAGATATCTCCGCCCGTCGGTGCCCTTCTTCATCTTGGTGAAGGGCAGCGAATGGCGGATCGGCGCGACCGAGGCCTGGACCATGTCGACGAAGGCCTGGTTCACCTTCTGCGATTCCTCGCCGAAGGGAATGCCGAGGAAGCTGTCTGCCGCCAGATCGAGCGTCAGCTGCTTGATCGCGGGGTAGAACTTCATCGGGCCCGCACCCCATTCCTCGGTCCGCTCCGCGATCCCGCGGTTGAGCGCGCCGACATAGTGGCGCATCGGCTCCGGCTTGAAGGCGATCGACAGCGCCTTGCGGTCGGCCCGGTGATGGTCGAAATCCATCAGCATCAGCCCGCGCGGGAACAGCTTGTCGAGGATCGGGCCCCAGCCCTGCTCGCTGGAGAAAATCTTATTGCGGTCGAACAGCACCAGCTCGTTCGCATCCGCGCCGATCAGCGCCACGGTCGTCCCGCCGAAGGCCTTGTTGCGGTAGACGCGGCCGTATTTCTCGACCATCGCCTTGGTAAAGGCAGGCGGATCGGCCAGCATCCTGAAGGTGTTGCCGACGATCGGCAGGCCGGTTTCGCCCGGAATGTGGGAGAGGTCCGAAGGGCTCGGATTTCCCTCTTTCCAGTGCGTCGGGCGCGCTGTTGCGGGCTGATGGGCGGCAAGCGTGGCCATGGGGCGTCCTCTCCTTATTGACCCCAATGTAAGTTATTTCCAGACCCGAATCCAGCCGCTCAAATCCACCCCGCACATTCGCGCTTCAGCAGCGCTTCGAGCATCGAAAGCCCCGCGTCGGACGTGTTGAGGCAGGAAAGCGCGGCGAACTGCTCCCCGCCTGCATCGATGAACTGTTCGTGGCCCTGGATCGCCAGCTCCTCCAGAGTTTCGAGGCAATCGGCGGAAAAGCCGGGCGCGACGATGGCGAGCCGCCTGGTGCCCGCCCGCGCCTCTTCCTCCAGCACCGCATCGGTTGCCGGTTCGAGCCATTTGGCCCGCCCGAAGCGCGACTGGAAGCTGGTGCGGAAGCGCAATCCGTCTCGCGCGAGCCTCTCTTCCACCAGCCGCGCGGTCTTGCGGCAGTGGCAGTGATAGGGATCGCCCAGCTCCAGCGTGCGCGCGGGCATGCCATGGAAGCTCATCAGCAGCACTTCGGGATTGAAATCGAGTGCGCCCAGCTGCCGTTCGATGTCGGCGGCCAGCGCATCGATATAGAGCGGATCGTCGTGATAGGGCGGCAGGGTGCGAAGGCTCGGCTGCCAGCGCTGGTCGCGCAGCCAGTCACCTGCCTTGTCGACCACGGTGGCGGTCGTCGCGGCGCAATATTGCGGGTAGAGCGGTGCGAGCAGAATGCGCTCGCACCCGGCCTCCTGCAACGCGGCCAGTCGATCGGAGATCGAGGGTTCGCCGTAGCGCATCGCCCAGTCGACCGTCACGCCCTCCCCGAATACGCCCTGCATCGCTTCGGCCTGCCGCTTGGTGATCGCGGCGAGCGGCGATCCGTCCTCGCTCCACACCTTGCGATAGGCCTCGGCGGATTTGGCGGGGCGGGTGTTGAGGATGATCCCGCGCAGGATCGGCTGCCATGCGATCGGGGGGATCTCGACCACCCTGCGGTCTGACAGGAACT
>PAVA01000032.1 GCA_002712945.1 Citromicrobium sp. | reverse complement strand
GGGTTCCACAATGGCGGCTCGCTGGTGTTCGGGCCCGATGGGTACCTCTACATTGCACTGGGCGAGGGCGTTCGCACGCCTGAGGGCTCTACCTCCGCGCAGGTGTTCCGCGCGGGCATACTGCGCATCGACGTGTCCGGTGAACAGGACGGGGGGCTGCCCATCGAACCTTTCCATTTCGGCAGGCTGGCAGGCTATCGCGTGCCCCCGGACAACCCCTTCGTCGATGACCCGCGGGTGCGCGATGAGTACTGGGCCCTGGGGCTGCGCAATCCCTATCGCGTTAGCTTCGATCCGCAGACCGGCGAGCTCTGGGCCGGGGATGTCGGCTCTACTGTCTGGGAGGAGGTCAACCGCATCGAGCCGGGCCACCATTACGGCTATCCGGTGGTCGAGGGCCGTGAGCAGACGGGCAAGCGTGGCTGGGAGGACCTGGGCCTGCCGTATACCGGCCCGGTCTTCACCTACGTGCACACGGCCTATGACCGCGCCGTCATCGGCGGCATCGTCTATCGCGGCGACCGGCATGTTGAGCTGCAGGGCCAGTACCTGTTCGCCGACAACTATTCATCCAAGCTGTTTTCGCTCCCCGCCGGGGCGGACCGGGTGGATGACGTGGCCCTGCTGGCCCGGGCGAACCAGTACGCCCAGCGGGGTGTCAGTTCCGTTACCCAGCTCGCTTCCGGCGAGGTGCTGGTGACCACCCTCGGTGCGGCGTCCACACCCAGTGGCGAGGTCCTGGAACTGGTTCCCGCGGACCTGGCTGACGACACCCTGCCTGCATCGCTGCAGGAATCCGCGGTCAACCAGGTTGTCACGCAGGATCAGGCCGCATCCCTGTACCAGGCGAATTGCGCCCGCTGTCATGGGCCGGCGGGGGACGGCGACAGCCCGGATGCTCGGGCCCTGGGGGTTCCCCTTCCGGATTTCACCGAGCCGGGGTACCTGGAGCGGCGGGGGCGTGGCAAGGTGCGCGTCATTATCGCCGAGGGCGGTGCTGCTCACGGCTTGAGCGCCCTGATGCCACCCTGGGCCGCAGCGCTGTCCGACGCGGAACTCGATGCACTGGTCGAGTACCTCGGTACCATGCCGGGCGAGGAGTGAAGCAGCCCCAGGTATGCCCGCTTCAAGGATCTGCCCCGGCTTTTTCTGACTGTTCAAAGGACGCTGGTTATGTTGACGATAGATGACGTGACACGAGTGGTCGGCGACGTGCTGTCCCTCGGTGATCGTACTGCGAAACTCGATGCGAGCAGTGAACTCCTCGGTGCCATGCCGGAGTTCGATTCCATGGCGGTTGTGTCGATTATCACTGCTTTCGAGGACGAGTACGGTATTGTGGTCGACGACGACGAGGTAACGGCAGAAGTCTTCGAGACGATCGGCTCGCTGCACGCCTTCCTCGCCGGCCAGCTCTGACCTCGGCGCAGCCATAACGATGGACGGGCCTGCGTCAGCAGTCTCTGATCCGGCCGGGGTCGACGCAGAGCTGGGCTTCTTTGCCGGCCCTCACGGTGAGATCCCCCTCGCGTGCTGGTGGCCAACCGCAAGTCACAGGAATTCCGCCTGCATTATCCATTGCCCCGCCTTTGCCGAGGAAATGAACCGGTCCCGGCACATGGTCGCCCGCCAGGCGCGCGCGTTCGCCGCAAATGGTTATGCGGTTGTCGTTCCTGATTTGGCGGGCACGGGCGACAGCCCGGCAGAACTCGCCGAGGCGAGCTGGGCGGCCTGGCGCGAAGAGATCCTGCACCTCGTCGCGGAAGTGCGGGCAGCGGGCTACAGCAAGGTAGTGCTCTGGGGGCTTCGCTTAGGATGCCTGCTGGCCGTGGAGGTCGCTGCGCTCGTGGAAAAGCCCCTGGCCGGCCTGCTGCTCTGGCAGCCGCTGCAATCTGGTCGGCAACAAATGGCGCAGTTTCTGCGTCTCGCCGCGGCGGGCGCCATGCTCGCGGGCGACAAGGCTTCCTCAGCCACGCTCCGCGCTGAGCTCGACGCCGGAGGCGGCGTAGACATCGCCGGTTATCACCTTTCGGCGGCGCTGTACCGGGGTATCTGTGGTGCGCAACTCGGGCAGTCTCTCCCCTCCAGCACGGCGGTTGCGCTGCTGGAAGTCCTCCCCGACAGCGAACGCGGCCTTGGGGCAGCCTCCCGTAAACAGGTGGAGGATTGGGCGTCACAAGGTATCAACGTTCAAGCCGCGTGCGTGGGCGGTGAGAGCTTCTGGGCAACGCAGGAACTCGGTTTTGCGGACCCGCTGTTAGCCCGGAGCGTCGAGGAGGTACGCCGCATCGCCCCTTCACCGAGCGCGGCCACGGTGGTTGAGCCGCGTCGCCTATCCATTAGCCGTTGCAGTCGTGACGGTGCGTTGCGCGCCGTGTCCTGGGACTGTGGCGGCGACCACCTCGTCGGTATGCTCCATGAGGCGGGTGTGAGCGCCGATTCGGATATCGGGGTAGTCATTGCCGTGGGCGGGCCGCAATACCGGGTGGGCAGCCATCGCCAGTTTTTCCGGTTGGCTTCCGCCCTTGCCGAAGCGGGCGTACCAGCGCTGCGTTTCGACTATCGCGGCATGGGAGATGCGGAAGGGGAGCTTGGCGGTTTCCTGACGATTGCGCCGGATATCGACAGCGCAGTCAGCGCGTTGCAGCGCGAATGTCCCCGTGTGTGCAGGGTCGTTCTCTGGGGTCTGTGCGATGCAGCGACCGCTGTCCTTGCCTATGCGCCGGGCGATGAGCGGGTCGCCGGCCTCGTGGTGGCCAACCCCTGGGTCTACAGTCCGGGCAACGCCGCCCGGGTTCGAGTGAAGAGCTATTACCTGCGGCGTCTCACCAGTGGCGATTTCTGGCGGAAGCTGGTGGCTGGGCGACTGAAGCCCGGGTCAAGCCTGAAAGAGTTCGGCCAGACGCTTTTCGCTGCGGTCGGGCAGGGCGGGGGGGCAAAGGGTCGCGACAAGGCCAGTGCCCAACAGCCGGATGATTCGGGGGCGCGCGCAGGTTCCGCGGGGGAGATGGGGCCGGACCTCGTCGCAAACGTAGCGGATGCGGCCGACCGTCTCGCTGTACCTTTGCTGCTCGTCCTGAGCGGGCGAGACTTCACCGCACAGGAATTCGAACAGGCCCTGGGTCGGGATCGTGCGCTGGCTCGGGCATTCGAGCGCCGCAACGTGCGGACCGAACGCCTGCCGGCGGCGGATCACACTTTCTCACAGCCTCCCGTGCGCGCTAGAGTGGAGGCGCTGTCCTGCGAGTTCCTGCAGGCAATGGGAGGTGCAGAAAGATGATCGGCCGTTTTGCAAGAGCATCTTACCTGGCGGCCGCGCTGGTCGCGCTGGGGACCGCGCCCGCCGGGGCGCAACCCCCGCTGACAGACGGTCCGGCGGGCATGACCTGCCAGTTTCATTTCAGCGCGGCGGGTGCCGCCTGGCGATCGCCCGGCGGTGACTGGCGTGATGCTGGCGGTGCCCTGCAAGGTGAGCAGGCTTATGCAGCAGCGGGGATCACTTCCTCGCCACAGACGAAAGAGCTGGCCTTTGACCTGTCGCCGCTGGTGCAGGAGTGGTCAACGGGCCTCGGACTGCCGGGCGCCATCCTGATCCGGCAACTCCCGGGTGGCAGTGGCCCCGGCGCCCGCCTTTACAGTCGTGAGAGCGCCGAGCCCGGCACGCGCCCGGTGCTGGAACTGGCACTGGCGGGAGGCCAGCGGCAACGGATCGAGCCCGAGGCGGACACGACGCTGAACTGCACCACCCGAAAATCGCTGGGTGGGCAGACGACGGTACAAGCCGGCGGCGGCAATGCCGCCGTCCTGGTCTTCCCGCTCGACGACGTCGACCTCGCTGCCGTTACCGGCGCTACCCTGCGGCTGCGCGTCGCCAAGGTGTGGCAGGGCTCGTCTCAGCTGGGCGTCTTTCAGCTCGCGCCTCCCTGGCTGAGTTCCGGGCCTCCCCGCCAGGGCCTCGCCGCCCGCTACCCCTGGGACCGCTTCCCTCCAGGTGATGAGAGGATTCTTTTCACCGCGCAGTTCGAGGAAGACCCCTGGCACCGGGGCTGGACGACGGTGAATGAGCGTAGCAACGCGGAGACTATCGGCGATGAGTGGGACAACGGCTTTCAGCCGTGGCTGGGCAAGGCACTGAGCGTGACGCTTGCCAAGGGCAGCAACCTCGCCCTGGATGCGCGCTTCGACTTCGCGAAGGCCGGGCTGCCGGAGCCGGAAGAGGCCTACGTTCGCTACTAACTGCGCTTCGGCGAGAACTGGAAGCCTACCCGCGACGGCGGCAAGTTGCCGGGCTTTGCGGGTACTTATAACCGGGCCGGCTGGGGCCTTCGAAAGTCCGATGGATTCAATGGCTGGTCAGCGCGCGGGGCTTTCTTCCGCAGCGGCGGGTCGCCGGTCTTTGACGGCCACGTTGCCATCGGCTCCTACCTGTATCACCCGGATATCCGGGGCGCCGACAGCGAAAACCAGGGCTGGGGCCTCGGCCCCACGGGCTGGCTGCAGAACAATCGCTGGTACAGCATTGAGCAGCAGGTGCGACTCAACACGCCCGGCAAGTCCGATGGTGCGCTGCGCGCCTGGATCGACGGGAAACTGGTGCTGGATCGCGATGGGATGCGCTTTCGGGACACGCCGGAGCTGCGCGTAGAGAACGCCTGGTTCAACGTCTACCACGGCGGTGTCGCACCGGCGCCGGCTGAGATGACCCTTTACATCGACAACGTGGTGGTCAGCACCGAGTACATCGGCCCCATGGTCTCGCCACAGTGAACGCTACCTCGCTGCCTCGCCAGCGGGTTTACGCCTGCAGCGCGCTGCTGCTTTGGCTACTGGCCCCGGCCGTTGGCTTTGCCGATGACGCGCAGTGCACTACGCGGGTAGGTCAACGCCTGGCGTCGCTCTCTCCGGGTGCAGCTGTGGCACTCGGCAGGGCCGAAGTCGAAGGTCCTTTCAACGATGTGGCTCGTCGCTTCGGACTGCACCGCACCGGCCCGCAGGCGCGCGACTATTCGCTGCGCATGGCCTGGGCGCCGGATCGCCGCCGGGCGCTGTACCTGGGTGCGAACCACGGCCGGCCCCACCGCTTGAACGATGTGTGGGAGTTCGACCTTTGCCAGCTGCGCTGGACTCTGCTCTACGCCCCTGATAATCCGCGCGATTACGCCGGGCTGGGCAAGGACAGCTCCGACGTGGTTCTCGAGGACGGTGCTCTCAGGACGCGGCGCGGGGGGCCAGCAGTGATTGGCCATACTTGGTCCGGGTTGACCTACGACAGTGATCGAAAGCAATTGCTCTGGATGAATGCCTGGATTACCGACAGGGCGAAGGCCGCGCGGTCGATCGGCGCGGACCCGGAGCAGCTGGCCGGGGGACCCCCGCTGTGGAGTTTCGATCCCGAAACGCGTCAATGGCAGCGGCTTGAGAGCAAGGGTACAGCGCCCCGCTCCATGCTCGGCGGACTTCTCCAGCATGTCCCGCTGCTTGGCGGCACGATCTGGCACAGCAACAACTGGCAGATGCGGGGAACCTGGCTCTATCGCGCTTCGAGCAGCACCTGGCAGAACCTCGAGCCCAACGCGGATACAGGAGACTTCTCCAGCCAGGCGCCGACGCGGGAACAGCTTGCCTACCTCGATACCCGTCGCCAGGTCCTCGTCGCCCAGCACGAGGCTGATACCTATGAGCTGGATCTGGAAAGTCTTACCTGGCGCATGGTGCTCTCAAAGCCTCCCGGGGCAGAGGCCTGGCCGCAAGGGCATGACGCCTCCGCTGTCATGTACTTCCATCCCGTTTCGGGGCACGGATTGCTGCTGGATTACCGCAGCAACCGGCTGTGGGCCTATGACCCGGTGGGCCCCGCCTGGCGAATGCTCGAGCCGAGAGGGCCGGGTATGCCGCAGGGGCAGCGTCGCCTTGCCTATGTGGACGAGGCGCTCGGCATTTTTGTCGTGATCGACGACCGTGAGGTCTGGGCATACAGGTATGACGGATGAAGGTCGCCCTCACTTTTGACATCGAGTTCAACGTCAACCATGCCATGGAGCCACCGTTCAATCGACGCCCGCTGGGTGCCGAGTGCGTGCGTAGCAGCGACCGGGGTGGCCCGGCAGGGCTGGACTACGTGCTGGCGGTGCTGAGTGAGTTTGATCTACGGGCAACATTCTTCATCGAAGCGCTACAGTCCGTGTGGTTCGGCGACAGGGAGATGGGCGCGATCGCAGAGCGGATCGCGAAGGCGGGCCATGAAGTGCAACTCCATGTACACCCGGTGTGGCGCCTGTTTGATAGGCAGGGTTGGCAACAGGAATTGTCCGAACGTCCCGCCTTGGCGCATACGCATGACTCATTGCCCGCGTTGCCGGAAGCCGAACTGCACGACGTGCTTGCGCTGGCGCAAAGCAACTTTGCGCGGTGGGATGTGCCTGCCCCCCGTGCAATTCGCACCGGGGGCCTCGTGGTCGAGCGTCCGCTGTACGAGGCCTTTCGAACGCACGGGTTGGCAGTCTCGTCGTCGGTAGGTCTCGCCCTGCACGTTCCCGAGGACGAGGCCCTACACCACTACAGTCAGCCTTTCATGGTTGACGGTGTGGCCGAATTTCCTGTCGCCAGCTACCTTGGTGCCGACGTCAGTATCCGGCGCAAGACCAGGCTGGCAACGCTGATCGGGATGGGTAGTTCAGAGCTGTCGGCGCTGCTGGAGGCGGCAGAACGTGCGGCGATGCCTGGTATTGTGCTGCTGTCCCACATGAGCGAGTTCTTCAGGCTGTCAGAGGAAGGCCGGGTGCGACGGAACCCGGTGGTCGAACGGCGCTTCCGGGGCCTTTGCCAGGTATTGGCGTCGGATAGCGGCATGCATGCCGTCACGATCAACGATCTTGCAGCCGGGCCGGTAGCGGACTCGGCTGCGTCGGACCTTCCCCTCAAGGTCGGGCGAATGACATCGCTGAGCCGTTTTGTCGAGAGGCTTGCCCGGTAGCAACCATGAGCGGTGTCGCTACTCCTTTCCGGCTCAAGTTTACGGTTGGTCCCAGAGTACTCCTGTCAATTCCCATCAAGGCGACAACCCACAACGCCTTTGGGCGCGGTGGTATCGCCCACGTCAGGGAGGTCATCGCGCAGCCCGGCCCTGGGCGCACTGAAGCTCAGGTGTTTCGTTCGGTAGAAGCTGCCCCAGCGGACGTCTTTTCGGTCGAGGAGCCCTCGTCTCTGCTGTACGTGCTTCAATCCTATATGCGATATCGAACAGATCTGCGGGGAGACTTCGAAGACCTGCTGGAAGGGCTGTCGTCGCGAACCCGCTCAACCCTGCGACGAAAAGTCAGAAAATTCGAGCGAGCTAACGATGGGCAGGTCGACTGGCGCTGCTACCAGGATTTTGAATCGATCAAGGAGTTTTTCAGCCTTGCCAGCCCGTTGGTCGAGAAAACCTACCAAGCGACCCGTCTTGATGGCGCCCTGCCGACGACGAAAGAATTTGAGAGCCGCGCTCTCGGGCTGGCTTCGCAAGGTCTAGTGCGAGCCTATCTACTGTTTCTTCATGATAAACCGATAGCCTATTTGTATGCTCCTGTTAGCGGGGATTCACTTATCTACGCTTACCTGGGCTACGATCCCGCATGCCGGTCCCTGTCCCCCGGTACCGTGCTGCAATACCACGTGCACCGCGCATTGTTTGCCGAGAAACCTTGCCGTTACTTTGATTTTACTGAGGGAGAAGGGGACCACAAGAAGCTCTTCGCCAATCAATGCCACGAATGCATAGATCTGCTTTGTGTTCCCCGCTCGCTCCGTTGGCGCTGTACGCTTGCGATGCACCGCACCTGGAACAGCTTTGTCGTGGGGAGTCGTTCAGTAGTTGAGCGGTCCGGGTTTCTGCCCTTTCTCCGCCGAAAGCTGCGGTGAGCTCATTGATTGATCGGTTTACCAGCAGAAGCTGAAAGACGCAATCGAGTCGGGCCGGACGGGACGATAAACGAAGTACCTGAGCACCCGGATGACGACAAGTCGACCAACGCACTCCATGCCTGCCTTTCGTAAGCCACTCTGTGAGGCATGATTGTCAGGGCTTGTTTCAGCGAACACCCACGCGCAGCCTGCCCTCGCTGCAGCGCCGGCTCTGATTGCGACTGATCGCGGCTGGCAGCCGCGGCCTCGATAGCCCGGAGACGTAAAGGCATGCGCCAATAGCCCGCTGGACGGGGGCAGCCCCAGCAGGCAACGTGTTCGATTGCGGAAGAAGACGAAAGCGTAGTGCACCGGTTTGCCGCCGAAAAAAACCACCACAGCGAGCGCATTTCCTACTCTTACTTCTTCAAGATAGTCATTATTGGCAGCGTTCAAGGAGAGAATTGCCTGTACTTCACGGGTTCTGCCGGCGAACGTGCCGCTATCCAGGAGTACCGCCTCTTCCTCGTCGACGATGGGACCTGCGGGTATCTTGGCCGGCATCCGGTAAAGCAAATAGTCGTTATATGCAAAGATGGAGTTCAGAAGTCGCCGGAGCAAGGATCGTGTTTTTGTTAAGCGATTCAAGGCTACCTCGGTAATATGCTTTCGGCTGGAGCCGCGGTTAACGTCTCATAGTCTACTTGCTGTTGGCCCGCCTCGTAGAGGGATAACGCCCATCATGTGGTGCTATGTTCTCGCATAATCAACTTGTTGGAGGCTAGCCAGTGATGCTGGACAGGTTTAGTCGGTGGAGGCGTTACTTCAGTCAGTATTGCGCCGAGTGCCGCCACTATGGCGTAGCGCCTCTTGCTACGGCGCCAAAGGCTTTGGACTTATTCTTCCTGAGGCGTTTTTCGCCAAAGGAGGTTTTCCTGCTGGGTCTGCTGGACCCCGGGCTATCGGCAGAAATGCGAAAGCGGCAGGTAAGTAAAGCGGAGTTGCTGCGCGTTCAGGAGCGGCTTAATCCTAGCGAAGCGCTTTCTTTGACGGAAGACAAACTGAAGTTCTACCTGCACTGCAGCGCTTCCGGGCTGAAGACGGCAACAGTTTTTGCTACGACTCTGAAAGAGAGTAAGGCGAACGCAGATTTAATGCGGCTGAGCACTCCCGAGGAGTGGCGGCGCCTGTTTGAACTGCACCGCCAGGAAGACCTCGTGGTCAAGCCTGTTCATGGCGTCCATGGTGCCGATGTTCGAATGGTGCGCTGGGATGGTCACCTACTTCGGGAGGGTTCGTCTATCCTCGAGCTGAAACACCTGCTCGCGGAACTGGACTCAAGAGACTGGGCGGGATGGTTGGTGCAAGAGCGGCTCAGGCCTCACCGTTCACTGCTAGATCTTAGCGGAACACACGCTCTACAAACGGTACGTGTGGTGACTGTAGTAAACGACCGTGGTCTGGTGCACGTGCCCTTAGCCTACTTCAGGATCATCGTCGGTGAGGGATCAACAGACAATTTCAAGTTCGGTCACTCAGGAAACCTGGTCGCGACGATTGATCCAACCAGCGGTAAATTCGTCGATGTGCTGGGTCCATCGCCGGAGCGCTTCGGACTTGCCGCCTACGGCAAGCATCCTGCCACCCTCCATCCTTTCGAAGGTTTTCAGTTGCCCCACTGGGATGGCGTCATCGCGCTCGTAACCGCGGCAGCCAAGGCATTCCAGCCGCTACGAACGATCGGGTGGGACGTGGCCATCACCAGCGCTGGTCCGGCGCTGATCGAGGGCAATGCAACCTGGGATCCTCTGCCCACCTCTGCCGACCTGAGGAAGGTGGCAGAGGAACTCCATGCGCTTGTCCCATCGTGAAAGATTTATACCGCTTCTGCCCAAAGCCTCCTGGTGAACGTGGCTGGCGAGAGCGGTATGGTAATCTTGCAGGGATTTGATCAGGGGTGGGTTTGTCAGCCGTCCTGTATTTTGGCAGATCTTCATCGTCGTTCGGCAAGGGCGACTCGTCGTGCCCCGCATACTCAATCAGCTTGGTATGGTCCTGACACTTCTGGCCGATGGGTCCTTCAGGTATCGCTCAAATCCGATATCGATCCTTTCCAGTATCTCGCGCCTGCTTGCGAGCAGGTTCTCCCTGAGCGAGATCCGTGCGCTAGCGCTGGCAGACCCGGCACTGCCTGACAAGGTCCCTTCGCGCTATTACCCAAAGGACGCGCTATGGCCGATCTACGAGGCGATGAATCACTTCGAATCGAACCACTACGTGGATAAATCGCTAATCCTTGTTTTCCTTAGAGGGCATCCTGCACTGGGGTTTGACTCATCCGTGCTTCAGCAAGCATGACATCGAGAATATTAAACGATGCTTCGGTAGAGCCGACGTTCGCCTCTGCTAGGATCATCGCGGGTGAAAGCGCAACAGATAGCTGTCAGGTTGGCGAGTCAGGAAATTCTATAGCGACTTTTGGTCATCCACACTGTTCGTTTTTGAGAATTTTAGGCCCTTCCTGATGTAAACATGGATCTAAGACCTACCGCCGAAATCTGCGAACTCTCCTTCGCTTTGAGGGTTTCCGGCTGGCCTGTTGGGATGGGGTTACGAAGCTGGTATTTGAAGCAGCCAGAGCATACCAAGCTTTGCGAACGGTAGGATGGGACGTAGGCGTGACAGAGGATGGAGCAGCGCTGATTGAGGGAAATACAACTTGGGACCCACTGTCAACCTTGGCTAACCTAAGGCAGGTGGCTGAGAACAATGAGCAACGTGTCACAGAATCATGCATGCATCCTAGGGGATTGCGACTTCTAGATGTAGGCGGGGATATCATGATCCCCATCGTAGCGTTTTGGTCGTCGCGCTGGGCGCATCAGGGCGCCGCGATCTGCTACGGACAATGTACGCCTAAAGCATGCCTGAACTCGTCTCTGGAGGGGCTCAACGGTAACTTTCTTGTTTCGCGCTAAAGGGGTGGGCCTTGCGCGCTGAGCGGGCGTAGCGGAAGAAAACTGTCAGAGTGCCGATGTGGGTGAGTGTTTGATGGACATAGCGGAAAGAGTGTGGGACAAGGCCAACTACTCACGGAAACTTCTTCGGCGTCTCGTGCTTTATCCACGGGCGTGGGTGCATCGCCGTTTGCATCCACGCCTCAAGGTAGTTGGTATTGCTGGTAGCGCCGGCAAGACAACGACCAAAGATATTTGCAGCGCAATGCTCGCAAAATTCGCTCTTACTGCGAGCAGCTTCAAGACTCAGAATTACAGGATTTCCGCCGCAGAAACCTTGCTGAGTGCCACCAGGAAGCATCAATTCTGCATACTGGAGCTGTCTGAAGATAAGCCGGGAGCGCTGGATCTCCCTATCAGGATGGCGCGGCCTGATATCGGTGCACTAACAATTATTGGCCGGGACCATTACAGCGCGTTCAAGAGTGAAGATGCTATCGCAGCCGAGCTGGGGAAATTGATAGATCATCTGCCAGCGAGTGGTGTAGCTGTGCTCAATCTTGATGACCCACGGGTGAGTAAAATCGGCGAGGCTTGCCATTGTCGAGTGATCTGGGTGGGGGAGGGGCAGGGGGCGACGTTGCGCCTAATGGAAGCGGAATCCATATGGCCGGAACCTCTTAGCATGCGGGTTCGGCTCGGAGACGTAGATTACCAAGTAGAGACTCAACTGCATGGGGAGTATCTTGCCTTGCCCGTCCTCTGTGCACTAGGAACGGCCCTCGCGCTTGAGATACCTCTTGAAGAGGCTATCCGGGCAATCCGGGACGTGGAGTCGGTCGAGGGGCGCATGCAAGTAATCGAGGTGCAGGGCGTTCATTTCCTTCGAGATGACTGGAAGGCCCCCCACTGGTCTCTCGACCTGCCTTTTGAATTTATGGCCAAGGCGAAAGCCAGTCGAAAGTTCGTGGTGGTCGGGTCGGTATCCGACTCTAAGCTATCGCCCTCTAAACG
>PAVA01000031.1 GCA_002712945.1 Citromicrobium sp. | reverse complement strand
TTGGCCTCCTGCGCGCCGGTCAATGTTTCGACGCCATCGTCCCAATAGGCGCAGCTATACTGCATGTGCTCGGCATCGAGCATCAGCCGGTAGAGATCATTGCCGATGTCGTAGTGGTGCGAGACATTCGCGCGCGAGCGCACGGCGTTGTTCACCTGCTCGCCGTGGAAGGCGATGCGGTTGGCGATCTTCTTGAGCGCATGGGGCCGCGTGTAGCGCGCACCCGCCTCCCATGGGGCATTGCGTGTGAACAGATCGACCATGTCCATCACATCGCCGCGCTCGATCGTCAGGCGGCCGTCCATGAAAGCCTCGGCTGCACCCAGCGCCGGATCGAGCAGGATCTCGCGCGGCACGCGGCGGTCGGTGAAGCGGATTGCGACCTCGAGCGACGCCCTTTCGGGCGATCCGAAGCGCTCGGTCCCACCATCGGCGAAGGTCACGTCCAGCACGCCGTTGGTGATGTGGCTTTGTAACAGACGGCTCAGCAGACGTCTGGCAAGGCCTCCCGAGCGGCTCGTGCCTTGGGTGGCCGGTTCCACGGTTCTCTTACGCATTGACGAACTACTCCGATACAGGTCGGTTCGCCTCTCCCAGTCTCGATCCGCAGCCTAGCGGCCCGAGAATATCCGGTCCAGCAGCGGCGGCTTGCCGGGCTTGGGGGGCAGCTTCCCTGAAAGCTCGTACAGCATATTGCCCAGTTGCACCGCCTGATCCTGGTTCAGCACAAGGCGCGACATCAGGACATCGTCTTCGCTCTCGGGCAGGTTGGTGACGGTCTCCAGGCGCAGAACCATGCTGGCCCCGTAGTCCTGGGCGGTCCAGCCCACCAGCACCCGCACTTCCTCGTCGTTCCAGCTATCGGCCATGGCCGGTCTATCCCTATCCGATGAATGCCTACCCGGGTGAATGCGAGCGCCCAATATCGTCGGGTGCTGGCGCGGACAAGACGGTCACATGCCGGCGTACCATTGGTAGCCACCGAAATCCTCCCAGTAGCCGCCCTTGCCGAGGCCGATATCCTCGAGGGTCGCGACCGCCTCGATTCCGGTCAGATATTTGGCGTGCTTGTAGCCGAGCTGGCGTTCGACGCGGGCCCGCAAGGGCGCGCCGTTGCGGATCGGCAGGGGCTCGCCGTTCAGGCGGTGGGCGATGATCGTTTGCGGGTGCAGGGCATCGATCATGTCGATACTCTCGTAATAGCGACCTTGCGTGTAATCGTCGGCGCAGCGGAAGACGATGTAGTTGGCTTCCGGGCGCACTCCGGCGAGGGCGAGGAAGGTCGACAATTGCGGGCCGGTCCACTGGCCGATTGCGCTCCACCCCTCGACGCAGTCGTGCCGCGTGATTTGGGTGCGCTGGGGCAGCGCCATGATCCGATCGAGCGAGAAGGACAGCGGGCGTTCGACCAGCCCGGAAACGGTAAAGCGCCAGTCGACGAAGCCGTTGGCCGCATGCTCGGGATAGCCGTCGTTCTGCGGATCGGTGGAGCCATTGCCGCGAAAGAAAGGCGAGATGTCTTCGGGCGCATATTCGCGGGCGAGGGCATCGCGCGCACGCACGAAGCGCTGGAGGCCCTTGTGCCAGTCGTCGACGCTCTCGAACAGGCCGCGCCCCGCATCGCTCTGCTGGATCTTCGCGCAGGCACCCAGCATCAGCGCGCCCGAACCGAGCAGCACGTTGCGGCGCTTCATCGGGATGCTCATTCGCTCTCTCCCGTGGCAGTCTTCGCGAAAGACGGGCTGGTCGGCTCGTGGTCGCCGCCGAGCGTCATCGCCCGCAGCTGACCAAGCGGGGCGGTCAGCAGGACCAGCGCGACGTGGACGATGAAGAAGCCGAACAGGCCCCAGGCGAACAGGAAGTGGATCGAGCGCGCGCTCTGCCGTCCGCCGAACAGGTCGAGCAGCCAGGGGAAGGCGGCGTCCATGCCGGGGCTGATCGCCATGCCGGTGAGGATCATGCCGGGCAGCAGGACGCCGAGGACGAGGCCGTAGGCGAGCTTTTGAAGGAAGTTGTACTTGCCCGCGCCATGCGCGAAATCGAGCCGCAGATGCTGGACGATATCGCGCCCGATTGCGGACAGGCGCCACTCGCGCCGGCTCGTCGCGAGATCGCGGCGGAAGTGGCCGTTCCACAGCATCGCGATCCAAATGCCCAGCAGGCCGAAGGCAAAGGGCAGGGCCATCAGCAGGTGCCAGTCGCGCGCCTTGGCGAGGCTGTAGAAGCCGGGGATCGTCATCCAGCCGGGAAAGCGCGGAACCTCAAGCCACGCCTGCTCGGGCGCGAAGCCCCATTCGCCCCAGTAGAGGTAGGGGTGCGCGTTGGAGATGTTCAGTCCGCTCATGAACAGCACCACGACCGCGATAAGGTTGACCCAGTGCCAGATGCGGGTCGACAGAAAGTGCCTCATCGGGCGCCCTCGCGTTCGAGATAGATCACGTCGCGCGGCTGGCTGAGCAGGTGCTGCCCGCTATCGACGAACAGCGTTTCGCCGCTTGCGAGGTCGCCGCCCGCGAGCATCACGGCGGCCTCCGCCACATCGGCGGGCGTGGTGCGGCGGCGGCGCAGGTTGAGCAGGTGCGAGCGTTCGGCCTCCTCCTCGCTCTGGTCGTGGCTGGCGAGGATCGCGCCGGGCGCGAGGCCGTAGACCCGGTCGCCCGGCCCGGCAGCACCTCCATTGTCGCGAGACTGGGAAAGCATGCGGATCGTCGCGTCGAGCGCGTGCTTGCTCATCGTATAGCTGAAGAAATCGGGGTTCGGGTTGGCGAGCTTCTGGTCGGTCACCTGGATCACCCGCCGCCCCGCCTTTGCCTGCGCATGGGTGAGGTAACTCTGCGCGAGTATGGCGGGCGCGCGGGCGTTGATCTCCATCGCCTCTCGAAAAGTATCGGGATCGAGCGCGGTCACATCGTCGGGCGTGAACACGGCCGCCGAATTGACGAGGCAGCGCCAGTCGGGGAGCCGCTCCGCCAGATCGCGCGCCAGCGCCCCGGGCGCGTGGTCCTCTGCGAGATCGGCCTGCACGGTTTCGGCGGAGGGCAGCCGCGCGGCGAGCGTCCCCGCTTCCTCGTCCGAAGATCGATAGTGAACCACCACATGCCACCCCGCATCGGCGAAGGCCCGCGAAAACGCTGCGCCAAGGCGCTGTGCGCCTCCGGTTACGAGTACGGCGGGCCGGTCCATCCCGGGCAGAAGACCACAGCAGCGGTCCGCAATAAAGCCAAAAGTCGGAACGGGGGCGCAGTGTGCCGGTTCGTGAGGCGAGGGGGGAAGATGGCACTCCAACGCGACATGGGCCTTGGCGGGCTCGTATTCTACGGAACGGGCACGATCCTCGGCGCCGGGATTTTCGTCGTCATCGGCGAAGTTATGGGCGAAGCCGGGCCAGCGGCACCGCTGGCCTATGCGCTTGCCGGACTGGTTGCCGTGTTCACCGCCTTGTCCTTCGCGGAAGTCGGCGCACGCGTGCCGACAGCGGCAGGCGCCATCGACTATGTCGAAGCCGGTTTCGGCGATCGGGCGGCGCTTCCCGCCATCGTCGGCTGGCTGCTGATCGCCGCGAATATCGTTTCCGGGGCGACGATCACGACCGGCTTCGTGAGCTATCTCGCCAGCTTCGTCGAGGTGCCGGGATGGCTGGCAACGGTCGGGTTGCTGGCAATCGTCGGCTTCGTTTCCATTGCGGGCATGAAGCAGGCCGCCTGGTTCATGACCGCGACGACTGCGCTGGGTCTTGTAACGCTGCTCGCGATTCTCTGGCTGGCGCGCGACGGGCTGTTCGCCTGGACCGGCCTGCTGCTGGACGGTAGCGTGCTCGAGGGGACCGGGTCCGCCACCTTTGCGGGCATTCTGGCGGGGGCGTTCCTCGCCATCTACAGTTTCATCGGCTTTGGCGACATGGCGCAGACCGCGGAGGAGTTGAAGCGCCCCAGGCGCAATCTCCCGCGCGGGATCATCATCACCATCCTGATCGTGTTCACCTTCTATCTGCTGATCGCGGCGGCGCTGGGCGGTCTGAACGACATCGAGGGGATTGCGCGGGCCGACGCGCCGCTGGTTTATGCGGCGGTACGCGGCGGTGAGTTCGCTGCGCTGCCGCTGGCGCTCGCCAGCCTGCTCGTCATCGTCAACGGCGCGCTCACGCAGATTGTCGCGGCAAGCCGCCTGCTGATGGATCTGGGCCGCGACGGGCGCGGCGGCGTACCCGGCAAGGCTGGCGAGGTGAGCGAAAGAACCAACACGCCCGTCCCCGCGACATTGGCGGTGCTGGCGGTGGTGCTGGGGCTGGCGCTGTTCGTCCCGCTGGGCACGCTAGCCAGCGCGACGAGCCTCGTGATTCTGTTGGTCTTCGCGATGGTCAACGCGGCGCTGTGGCGGCTGAAGCGGCGCTCGCAGCCCGAGGACGTGCCCAACCTGTGGCTGGCTGTGCCGGTCATCGGCCTCGTCCTGTGCGTGCTGACGATTATCGGGCAGGTGGTGCTGTGGACCGCCGGGGGCGCCTCCCTCTAGGCAGGCACCCGCAGCGTGAGCGCGCGCCAGTTTCGCTGCACGCCATCGGCACCTTCACCGCGATAGGTTTCGCCGTGAAGCACAGTGAATCCTGCATCGCGGTAGGTCTTCTCCAGCCAGCCTTCGTCGGGCAGGTTGGTCCAGCGCCCGAGCCGATCGCGGCCTTCGTCGGGGTGATCCTCGTCGCCGAGCTTGAAGTTGGCAAAATGGAAGCCCCCCGGCTTGAGCGTGCGGCGGATCCGGGCCAGCACGCCGGGCAGATCGGCGCGTGGCACATGCAGCAGGCAGGCGTGGGCCCAGACGGCATCATAGCCCGCTGCGGTATCGATTTCTTCGAAGCGCATCGTCCGGGCGCCGATATCGAAGCGCTCGTTCGCCTTGGCGACCATCGCGGGTGTGCCATCGGTCGCATCGAGATCGAACCCGCGTTCGAGAATGCGCGCGGAATCGCGCCCGCCGCCGCAGCCCAGCTCCAGGATACGCGCGCCCGGTGTTAACCGATCGAGAAAGGCATCGAGATGGCGGCTGGGGGCCTGCCCGGAGCTGAGCGTGTAGCGCGGCGCGGCCTTTTCGTAATAGTCGATGGTCGCGCTGTCGGTGCTCATTCGTCTTTCAGGTGCTCGGCAAGGAAGGCGAGCGTGGCAGGCCAGATTTCCCGCTGCGCGGCAAGGGTTGCCTCGTCGTAGCGCGACTCGCCCTCGGTTCGCTGGACTCCGGTTCCCGATAGCGCATGGCCCGCGTCGGGGTAGATCATCGCCACGGTTTCGAGACTCCCGGCCTCGGCCCGGCGTTCGGCGATGTTCTGTGCCATGCCGCCCGAATTCCAGGTGTTGTCGGCATCGCCACCGGCGACCAGCACCGGCTCGTCGATATCCTCCACGCGGATACGCGCGGCGGGAACCCGGCCAGGATTGGCGCGACGGCCTGCGTCCTGCGGCGTGCGCAGGCGTACCGTTTCCCCGGGGATCGCGTATTTCGCGAATTCCTCCTCCATGCCCAGATAGGGCACGAAGGGCAGAGCCTCGCCTTCCCACGAGAAGCTGCTGACCTCACCCGGTTTTGCCTGCGGGCCCCAGCCTTCCCAGATCACGTCGCTCGGCACGATGGCGACCACGGCGGCGAACCCATCGATCCGGCTGGCTCCGGCGAGCACGAATTCCGCGCCTTTGGATACGCCGTAGAGCCCGATCCCGTCGCCCTTCACGTCATCGCGCGCACGAAGCCAGTCGCGCGCGACGGCGAGCTTTTCGAGCGGGATCGAATCGAATGCTTCGGGCAGGTCGGGCAACTGCCGGTCGGGCGGGAGGTAGCCCGGCGAATAGTATGGCAGGCCGAGGATCGCGTAGCCCTGTTCGAGAAAGCGCGGGGCGGAGCCGCGCGATCCCATGTCCCCGCCTTCGCTGCCGCCCAGGACAATGACCACGGGGAACGGGCCTTCGCCTTCGGGCGTGGCAAAGTAGGCATAGGGAAGTTCGTCGCCGACCATGACTTCGGTCGGCGAAACCGGCGGGCCTGGATCGGCCGCTGCGCCGGTTGGGATCGCCAGGCAGAAGGCGACGAACAGCGTGAAAACCTTGTGCAATTTCATACTCCCATAGTGTATTATGGCAGCATTACACCTCCGCGTGCCTGTTTCAAGCCGCCGATGCAGCCTCCGCCGCTTCCCGATCCCTTTGGGCGCGGCTCTTCTTCTCCGCCGCCGTCTTCAGCTGGCCGCAGGCTGCGCCGATGTCGCGTCCGCGCGGGGTGCGGACCGGTGCGCTGATGCCGCCTTCGAACACGATGTCCGAAAAGGCGCGAATGCGTTCGGGAAGCGAGGTCTCGTAGTCGCTGCCCGGCCACGGGTTGAACGGGATGAGGTTCACCTTCGCGGGCAGATCGTACTTGCGCAGCAGGCGGACGAGCTCGCGCGCGTCCTCGTCGCTGTCGTTCTTGTCCTTGAGCATGATGTACTCGAAGGTGATCCGCCGCGCGTTGCTGGCGCCGGGATAGTCGGCGCAGGCCTGCAGCAGTTCCTCGATGCCGTACTTCTTGTTGAGCGGCACGATCTCGTCGCGGATATCCTTGCGCACGGCGTGCAGCGACACCGCAAGATTAACGCCGATCTCCTCGCCGCAGCGCTCCATCATCGGCACGACGCCACTGGTCGAGAGCGTGATGCGGCGCTTCGACAGCGCAAGGCCGTCGCCGTCCATGACCAGCTTCATCGCGTCACGGACATTGTCGAAATTATACAGCGGCTCGCCCATGCCCATCAGCACGATATTGGTCAGCAGGCGTCCGTCGGCGGTGTAGGCACTCTCGCTCTCGTCGCCGAGGTCGTCCATCGTGCCCTTGGGCCATTCGCCAAGGCTGTCTCGCGCGAGCATCACCTGGCCGACGATCTCGCCGGGCGTCAGGTTGCGCACCAGCCGCATCGTGCCCGTGTGGCAGAAGCGGCAGTTGAGCGTGCAGCCGACCTGGCTCGAGATGCACAGCGTTCCGCGATCGGCATCGGGGATGAACACCATCTCGAAATCTTTGCCGTCGCTGGTGCGCAGCACCCATTTGCGCGTGCCGTCGGTCGAATGATGCGCCTCGACCACTTCCGGGCGCCCGATCACGAAACGCTCGGCGAGCCACGGGCGCATGGTCTTGGCGATGTCGGTCATCGCGTCGAATTCGGTCACGCCGCGGTGGTAGAGCCAGTGGAACACCTGCTTGGAGCGCAGCTTGGCCGCTTTCTTGTCGAGGCCCGCAGCCTCGAACAATTCTGCGATGCGCGCTTTGGGCAGGCCGATCAGATCCACGCGCCCATCGGCGCGCGGCGTGATGTCGCGCGGTGTCGGCACCGGATCGAAGGCTCCGGGCGTGGGCATGAGGTCGGTATGGGCCATGGGAAAGCCGCACATAGTCGCTTCGATGCCCGAATTCCAGCGCCTCGCCTGGGGCGGACTTTTGTTCCTGCGGTTCGTCGCGCGTAGGCGGCGGTATGACGAACGATTGTTACGCGAATGCAACAGCATCTTGTTGTGTGACATTCATGAAACTTCGTGCGCCCCCGGGTCATTTCCCCTCCGTGCCGCATCGCAGACGGCATGGAAGAAGAAGGAAGTACCCCCAATGACCAAGATGTTTGCACTTCTCGCGACGGGCTCGCTCGCCGCGCTCGCCACTCCCGCCGCCGCACAGGTTGCCGATGATTCCCCCTTCACCGGCCTGCGCGTGCAGGGCACCACCGGCTATGACCAGATCCGTGCCGGGAGCAGCGTGGACGACGATCTGAACGAGGACAACAACGACCAGTCTGCCGAAGGCGTGCTCTACGGCGCGGCGATCGGCTATGATGTCGATCTCGGCAGCGTCGTGATCGGCCCCGAAGCCGAAATCTCCGGCTCGACCGCCGAGACCGATTTCACCGACGGCGATTTCGAGGGCTTCGGCTTCGGCAATGTCTCGGCGGGCCGCGATCTCTATCTCGGTGCGCGCGTGGGCGTGAAAGCCAACGAGAACATGATGTTCTACGCCAAGGGCGGCTACACCAACGCCAAGCTCAACGTGCGCAGCAATGACGGCACGACCGAGTTCGACACGGACTACGATCTGGACGGCTACCGCGTCGGTGGCGGCCTCGAATATGCCTTCGGGAACAACATGTTCACCAATATCGAGTACCGCTATTCCAACTATTCGGAGGCCGAGGTCGACTTCGACGGCACGCTGCCCGACAGCGACCGCTTCGAGGTCGATACCGATCGCCATCAGGTGACCGTGGGCCTGGGCATGCGCTTCTAGGCGCGGCACCACCCGAAATCGAAAGGGGCGCGGCCTTCACGGGCCGCGCCCTTTTTTATTGCAGACCTCCCGCCCCGGGAGGTCCGATATGAGAAACTCAATCCCGCGCGCAGGCGATGGTCGCGGCGTCGATCGCGGTGGCCACGCCCGAGAGGCTGTAGCGGTCGGTAAAGCGGTTGCCGCCCCGGTCGGTCGCGGACACGCTCATCCGCGATCCGGCGCGCATGGCGGCGACGATGGCCGCGTCCATCCGCTTGTCCTGCGCCCAGGCGTCTGCCTCGCCCGCCGTGAGCCGATAGCTCTCCCCGCCGACCCGCAGGGTGACGCCCCCGTTCGAGGCGAGCCGCCGCGAAAGCCGCAGGTGAACCTGGTTGCGGATCTTGCGATTGGGCCAGGTACCCACGGTCGCATAGGGCTCGAAGTCGCGGGCGCCATCGCTCCGCTCGGCCTTGGAGATGGCGTAGCAGCGCGGCAGGCGCGGATCGCGGAACGCGCCCCAGTCGTCGAACACGCCGAGCGAAGATCGGGCGAGCGCCGGGCTGGCGAGGGCAGTCGCGATTGCGGCCAGGATCAGCGCGGCACGCTTCATGCCGCCCGGCTCGTCTTGTCGGGGTAGGAGATCGCGAGCACTTCCCATTCGCGCAGGCCCGTGGGGCCCTTGACCATGCGCACGTCGCCCACTTCCGCGCCGCGCAGGGCGCGCGCCAGCGGCGAGGACCAGCCGATCCGGCCTTCGCCCGCCTCCTGTTCGTCATCGCCGACCAGCGTGAGCGTGCGCTCCCGGTCGTCTTCATCCACCAATGTTACGGTCGCGCCAAAGAACACCCGGTCGCGTGTCGGCTGCTCGGCGGGGTCGATCACCCGCGCGGCCTTCATCCGCCGCGCGAGATGCGCCAGCTCGCGGTCGATCTCGCGCATCTTCTTGCGCCCGTAGAGGTAGTCGCCGTTTTCGGAGCGGTCGCCATTGCCCGCCGCCCAGCTGACGATCTCGACGATCTCGGGCCGCGCGGTGCCCAGCAGGTGATCGTAGCGCGCCTTCATCGCAGCATAGCCTGCGGGCGTGATGGGATTGTCCGCTTTCATGGCGGCAAGCCTAGCGCGGCTCAGCGCAGGAAGTCACCCGCCATTCTCGGCCGGCCATATGCGGCGCGGTCGGGATGGAGCTGTTCGTAGACGGCGGCATTCTCGATCACGCGCTGGACGTAGTTCTTGGTCTCGTAGATCGGAATCCGCTCGATCCAGGTCACGAAGTCGATCCCGCCATTGCGCGGATCGCCATTGTCGCGCAGCCAGCGGTTCACGTTGCCCGGCCCCGCGTTGTAGGCCGCGATGGCGAGCGGGTAGGAGCCGCCGTAATAGTCCATCATGCGGGCGAAATAGGCATTGCCCAGCTGCATGTTGTAGCTCGGACTGGCGATCAGGTTGTCCCGGCTGTAGCCGAGGCCCAGCTTGCCCGCCTGTTCGCGCGCGGTGGCCGGCATCAGCTGCATCAGCCCGCGCGCGCCCGCATGGCTGATCGCATTGGCGGCGAACTGGCTTTCCTGCCGCGAGATCGCATGGACCATGGTCCAGTTGGCCCCGCCCGGAGGCGTTACCGTGGGAAAGCCCTGCTGTACGAAGCCTCGATGGCCGTCGGCGGCGGCCGCTTCGGCGACGTTGACCGCAAGGTCGCGCCGCCCGGTCTCGCGCGCCAGTTCGGCGACCAGCGCGTGTTCCTCGGGCGTGTCGGCCTGATCGGAGATTGCCTGATAGAACTGGATGCCGGTGCGCCATGGCGCGCCGCGCGCCACCTCGCGCACGGCAGCGGTCAGCGGTGCACCCTCGAAGGCGTTGCGCTGCTGCGCGCTGGGCAGGGCGACGCTGTCGCCACCCAGCGGGGGCACCTCGCGGCCGAGCTTGGCGAGCGCGAGCTGGCCGTAGAAGCGGTCGGGATAGGCTGCGGCCATCTCGTAATAGCGGTTGGCTTCGCCCCGGTCGCCCGCGCGTTCCGAAGCGAGGCCCGCCCAGTAGAACCCCTTGGAACGCGTCTGCGGTGTCTGCGCTGCCGCGCCGTAGCGATAGAACAGCGGGGCGGCCCGGGCCGGCTGGCCAAGGTTCCAGTAGGCATTGGTTCCGCCCAGCCACATCAGCGAGGTGTAATCGTCGCGCAGGCGATAGGCTTCCTTGGAGATGTCGGTGCCCGGCGCGAACAGATCGTCGACCTTGGCGGCGATCTGCGCCGAAGGGTCGGAGCCTGCTCCGCGCGCGACACGCAGCGCCTCGCCGACGAAATCCTCCGGGTCGTAGGCGGGCGAATCGAAGGAGGGGCGGTTGGCGAGCAGCGTGATCGCCTGCGGCAACTGTCCGTTTTCGCGGTAATATTTCGCGAGATTATAGACGTAGCCCGCGTCCTGGTTGGCATCGGCGGGTAGGGGCACGCCTGCGCTCTCCGCGCCATAGCCCTGGATCAGCGCGAGCCGGATGGTGAACAGGTCGCGGTTGGCGGGCGAGACGCGGGTAATCTGGCGTTGCGCCGCCTCGGTCGCGCTCTGCCACAGTAGCGCGTTCATCCGCGCGTCTTCGTCTTCCGGGGTGAACTGCGATCCGAACAGCGAGAGCAGATAGGGCTCGCTCGTCGAACTCATCTCGCCCTCGCGCCATGCCTCGCGCGCGACGGCGGCGGCTTCGGGGCGCGAGACCGACGAAAGTGCCAGCGCATAGCGGGCTCTGCCGGCGTTCGTAACCGGCGGCAGCGCATCGAAGAAGGCCACCATGCTCTCGGGCGAGGCAAAGCTTTCGTCGAGCCTGTTTTCCGCCCGCTCACGCAGGCGGTCGGCCTGCGGGAAATCGGGATAGGCGAGCAGAAAACTCGCATATTCGGCGAAGGGCAGCTCGCGCTCTTCGATCAGATATTCCCAGCGGGCGACCACCTGCGCCATGCGCGTGGGCGCGCTGGCGATCAGCTCCGCACGGGCGCGATCCCAGCTCGCCGCATCCTGGGCGAGGGCGGGCGGAGTGATGGAGGTGGTGGAAACAAGCGCGAGGGCCAGAAACGGAAGTCGGGTCATGCTGGACATTATGGCCGCGGGCTCCTTATCAGGCACTGAACGAATTGGGCGGAAAGGGTGCGCAAATGCCCCTGTTTTGCTGTTTCACCATATAGTCCAATGCAGGAGCGCTTCAAATGTTCTCAGGCTCTATTCCGGCGCTGGTAACCCCATTTCGGGACGGCAAGCTGGACGAAGCCGCCTTTCGCACGCTGGTCGACTGGCAGATCGAGCAGGGCAGTTCGGCGCTGGTGCCCTGCGGGACGACGGGCGAGGCCTCGACGCTTTCCAATGCCGAGCATCACCGGGTGATCGAGCTGTGCGTGGAACAGGCCGCAGGCCGCGTGCCGATTATCGCGGGGTGCGGCAGCAACGACACCAACAACGCGCTGCTGCACCTCAAGTTCGCCAAGAAGGCGGGGGCGACGGCGGGCCTGTGCGTTGCGCCCTATTACAACAAGCCCAGCCAGGCAGGGCTGATCGCACATTTCAGCCACCTCGCCGAACATGGCGAGCTGCCGATCGTGCTTTACAACGTGCCGGGACGGACCGTGACCGATCTCCTGCCGGAGACGGTGTGCGCGCTCGCCGAGAAGTTCCCCGACGTGATCGTGGCTATCAAGGATGCGAGCGAGGATCTGTCGCGCGTGGCCGATCACCGCATGGGTATTTCCCGCGATTTCTGTCAGCTTTCGGGCAATGACGAGCTGGCGCTGCCGTTCAACGCGGCGGGCGGTTCGGGTTGTATATCGGTCACCGCCAATGTCGCGCCCGCGCTGTGCGCCGAATTCCAGCAGGCCTGCGCGGAGAACGATCTGGTCAAGGCGCGCGAGCTCAACGACCGGCTCTACCCGCTGCATTACGCGATGTTCGAGGACTCGAGCCCCGCGCCGGTAAAATACGCGCTGAGCCGCACACAGAGCTGGATGACCGACGAGGTCCGCCTGCCGCTGACTGCCTGCTCCGAACCCGCGCGGCAGGCGGTCGACAAGGCGCTCGAACATGCGGGGCTGGTGTGAGGATGACCCCGAAAGCCCTGTTTCTCGCCCCTCTCGCCCTCGGCCTTGCCGCGTGTGCAACGACGCCGCAGGCCCCTGCCGACAGCCTCGATGCCATCGCGGACGATTACCTCCTCCTCCAGCTGACCATCGGCGAGAAGGAAGATGGCTATATCGATGCGTATTACGGGCCCGAGGCCGTGCAGCAGCAGGCCGTGGCCGACGCGTCGGGCTACACGCTGCCGCAGCTCGAAGCGCGGGTCGTGGCGCTCAAGCTGCGCGCGGGCGCGTTCGCCGATGACGGTATCGAGGGCGACAGCATGGAGGAACGCCGCGCGCGCTTCCTCGCCGCGCAGCTGACCGCAGCGCGCACGCGGCTGCGCATGATGCGCGGCGAGACGATTCCCTTCGTCGAGGAAGCCGAAGGCCTGTTCGGCGTCCGGCCCGAGACCCCACCGCTCTCCAGCTTCGACGAGACCATCGCGCGGATCGATGCGCTGGTGCGGGGCGAGGGCCCGCTGTGGCAGCGGATCGAGGGCTTCACCGATCGCTTCAATATTCCCGAGGACCGCCTCCAGCCGGTGCTCGATGCCGCGATTGCCGAGTGCAAGCGGCGCACGCTGGAACGGATCGCGCTGCCCGCAGGCGAGAGCTTCACGCTGGCGCTGGTCACCGAGAAGCCTTGGTCGGGCTACAACTATTATCAGGGCGGTTATGCCTCGAAGATCGAGATCAACACGGACCTGCCGGTGCGGCTCAACCGCGCGGTCGATCTGGGGTGCCATGAGGGCTATCCCGGCCACCACGCGTTCAACGCGCTGCTCGAAAAGAACCTGGTGAATGCGCGCGGCTGGACCGAGTTTTCGGTCTATCCGCTGTTTTCGCCGCAATCGCTGATCGCCGAAGGCTCGGCCAATTACGGCATCGATCTCGCCTTTCCGGGCGACGAGCAATTGGCCTTCGAGCGCGAGGTGCTCGCGCCGCTGGCGGGCCTGCCGACCGATGATCTGGCAACCTATGCCGCCCTGCGCGAAGCGATGCGCGATCTCGGCCCCGCGCGCTACACTATCGCCGCGCAATATCTGGCGGAAGAGATCACGCGCGAGGAAGCTGCGGACCTGCTCCAGCGCTACCAGCTGGTCTCGCCCGAGCGTGCGCAGCAATCGCTCTCCTTCATCGACACCTATCGCAGCTACATCATCAATTACGGGCTGGGGCGCGACATGGTGCAGGACTGGGTCGAGCGCGGCGGAGTGGATCGGGCAACCCGGTGGGAGCGGATGGAGCACCTGCTGAGCGAGCCGACGTTGCCGGGCGATCTCTAGACCTTTCCTTCTGGCGCATGGGGGCCTACATCGCGCCCCCTTATGCCTCGCCCCAAGCCACCCACTTTCGACAAGCGCAAGGTCGTCGCCGAGAACCGGCGCGCGCGGTTCGACTATGCCGTGGAGGAGAAGTTCGAGGCGGGCATCGCGCTGCAGGGCACCGAGGTGAAGTCGCTGCGATCGGGCGAGGCAACCATCGCCGAAAGCTATGCCGAGATTCGCGATGGCGAGGCTTGGCTGATCAATGCCAACATCCCCGAATTCACCCACGGCAACCGTTTCAATCACGAGCCCAAGCGGCCGCGCAAGCTGCTGTTGCATGAGCGCGAGATCGAGAAGCTGCTCGGCGCGGTTGAGCGCAAGGGCATGACGCTGGTGCCGCTGTCGGTGTATTTCAACGGACAGGGTCGGGCGAAGGTCGAATTGGCGCTGGCCAAGGGCCGGCAGACCAAGGACAAGCGCGACTACATCAAGGATCGCGACTGGCAGCGCGACAAGGCGCGGATCATGCGCGAGCGCGGATAAATTTTTGCGGATGGGGCGGTCCGATTAAGGAAGCGGCCACCCTGCGCGGGCTAACCCGGCGAAGTGCCTTCGGACGGGCGTATTCTTAACCGATTTCGGGGGACCGTGCCTTGCCCTTCGCGCCCCCCGCCACCATCATCGAACGAGCAGTATGAGCCAGGGATCCGACAGCCTCCGCAAGCCGACGATGCGGTCGGCGACGTGGGCTTATCTGCGTCGGTATACGGACCGCGACAAGCTGGCGGAGAGCCGCATTCTCAGGCCCATCGCCCATCGCATTCTCAGCCCCGAACTCTGGCGCTTC
>PAVA01000030.1 GCA_002712945.1 Citromicrobium sp. | reverse complement strand
GATCGCCAGCGCAAAGGCGCCGCGCAGGCGCGGCAGTACCGTGCGCACCGCATCCTCGGGGCTCGCTCCGTTCTCGACCTCGCGGCTGACGAGCAGCGCGACGACTTCGCTGTCGGTCTCGCTCTGGGCCGAGTAGCCGTCGGCCTGCAATTCGTCGCGCAGACTCCGGAAGTTCTCGATAATGCCGTTGTGGACCAGCACGGCGGCCTTGCCCGCATGCGGGTGGGCGTTGGTTTCGGTCGGCGCACCGTGGGTCGCCCAGCGGGTGTGGGCGATGCCGAGATTGCCCGGCGCGGGATTGTCCTTCAGCACCTCGACCAGATTGGCGAGCTTGCCCTCGGCCCGGCGGCGGACCATCTGCGCGCCCTTGTCCCCGGTATCCAGCGTGCAGACGCCCGCGCTGTCATAGCCGCGATATTCCATCCGCCTGAGGCCATCGACAAGCCGGTCGGCCACGGGGCTGTCACTCACGATTCCGATAATGCCGCACATGTCAGTTGCCGTTCCCGCTGGTGTTCGCCTCGCGCTCTAGCGTTTCCGGCTGGCCTTGCAATCCACGCGGCATCTCCTTCGCCGCGCGCGGAGTGGTGAGCCACAGGAAAACGCCCGCTCCGATGATGATCGCCGCCCCGCCCAGCGTGGGCCAGTCGGGCACGTCGGAGAACAGCAGATAGCCGAGCGTAATCGCGACGATCATCTGGACATAGGTGGTCGGTGCGATGGTCGCGGCCCCGGCCCGCGTCGTGCCGAGAAACACCAGCCAGTGCGCGGTGGTGGCGGTGACCGCGACGATCGCGCAGCGCAGCACTATGGTCCAGTCGGGAACAGCAACCTGCAGGCTGGGCGCGCCCGTCAGGTGGCCGATCGTGGCCGCCGCGATCAGGAAGGGCGTGGCGAGGCAGGCGATGAAGACCTGCATCGACAGCGCGCTGCCGTCGCCCGCAGCCGCGCGGTTGCAGATCACCATCAACCCGAAGAAGAAGGCCGAGAGCAGTGGCAGCCCCGCCATGATCCCCAGCTCGGCGAAATTGGGCCGCAGCACCAGCATCACGCCGATCAGCGCAATGGGCGAGGCGATCCACACCGCCGGGCGCACCTTCTCCTTCAGCAGCGGACCGCTCAGCAGCGCGACGAAGACCGGCGCGCAAAAGGCCAGCGCCATCGCCTCGGCCAGCTGCATCACGAACACGGCGGAGAAGAAGCACAGCGTCGCGCCCGCCAGGCATGCGCCGCGCGCGACCTGCAACAGCGGGCGGCGCGGACGGAAGGCCGCCGCCCCTTCGCTGCGCAGCAATAGAAGCGAGAGCGCGACCGCCCCGATGGTGAAGCGCAGGGCCGCGACCGCCAGCGGGGACCACTCGCCCGACATCGTCTTCACGATCGCATCGCCCACCGAAAGCGAGCTGAAGCCTGCCATGGCCAGCAGAATACCGCTGCGTTCACTGTGCTGCACGTTTCCGGCGAAGTCCTTTTGCCCGTGATCTCTGCCTTCGCCCTTACGCAATCCGCACAGTCTTTCCACCCGTGCGCTCCACCCGCGCGGTGGACAGCCCGCGCGCACGCCCGGCCCGGCGGGCGAAAGCGCTGTTCCGTTTAGCGAATTGATAAGGTTTCGATCATATTCACCATTTCCGAGAAGGTGGTGTTGGCCATTCGGCCCGCACGCCGCATTGCTTCGCCTTGGTGCTTCGGGGGATAGGGAAAATGAGCGCTTTCGGACGCAGGAACGGGCCCGGGGGCATGGGCTCCGGCAACCGTCCGGCATTCGGCAACGCCAAACCGATGAAGGGCGGCCCCGCCGAGCGCCGCGACGACCAGGAGGGGGGCGAGCAGTTTCCGCCCCTTCCCGAGGACGATTCCGACTCCAAAGAGAGCTCCGCCGCCAAGCCCGCCGCCCCGGCCCCCGGCGCAAACCGCCATGCCGATGCCCGTCGCCGCCTCGACGAGCGATCCAATGCGGTCCACGTCAAGGAAGAGGTCAGCGGGTTCGAGGCGAGCGTCCACAAGATCAAGGAACAGGTGCTCCCGCGCCTCCTCGAACGGATCGACCCCGAGGCCGCCTCCACCCTGACCAAGGACGAGCTGGCGGAGGAATTCCGCCCGATCATCATGGAGGTGCTGGCCGAGCTCAAGGTCACGCTCAACCGGCGCGAACAGTTCGCGCTGGAAAAGGTGCTGATCGACGAGTTGCTCGGCTTCGGCCCTCTCGACGAGCTGCTCAACGACCCCGACGTGTCGGACATCATGGTCAACGGCCCCGACCAGACCTACATCGAAAAGAAGGGCAAGCTGACCCTCGCCCCGATCCAGTTCCGCGACGAACAGCACCTGTTCCAGATCGCGCAACGAATAGTGAACCAGGTCGGCCGCCGGGTCGACCAGACCACCCCGCTGGCCGACGCGCGCCTCAAGGACGGCAGCCGTGTGAACGTGATCGTGCCGCCGCTTTCGCTGCGCGGCACCGCGATCTCGATCCGTAAGTTTTCCGAAAAGCCGATCACGATCGACATGCTCCGCAACTGGGGATCGATGGACGACAAGATGGCCACCGCGCTCAAGATCGCGGGCGCCTGCCGGATGAATGTCGTGATCTCGGGCGGTACGGGTTCGGGCAAGACGACCATGCTCAACGCCCTGTCGAAGATGATCGACCCGGGCGAGCGCGTACTGACCATCGAAGACGCCGCCGAACTTCGCCTGCAGCAGCCGCACTGGCTGCCGCTCGAAACGCGCCCTCCCAACCTCGAAGGCCAGGGCGCGATCACCATCGGCGACCTTGTGAAGAACGCGCTGCGCATGCGCCCCGACCGGATCATCCTGGGCGAGATTCGCGGCGCCGAGGCGTTCGACCTCCTCGCCGCCATGAACACCGGCCACGACGGCTCGATGTGTACGCTCCACGCCAACTCCCCGCGCGAAGCGCTGGGACGTATGGAAAACATGATCCTGATGGGCGACATCAAGATCCCCAAGGAAGCGATCAGCCGCCAGATCGCGGAGTCGGTCGACCTGATCGTTCAGGTCAAGCGCCTGCGCGACGGCAGCCGCCGCACGACCAACATCACCGAAGTGATCGGGATGGAAGGCGACGTCATCGTCACCCAGGAATTGTTCAAGTTCGAATATCTGGACGAGAGCGAGGACGGCAAGATCCTCGGCGAATTCCGCAGCCAGGGCCTGCGCCCCTATACGCTCGAAAAGGCGCGCCAGTTCGGCTTCGACCAGGCGTATTTGGAGGCGTGTCTTTAGTTTTGGTGGTTACGCACCCGCATCCGCGGGTGCATCCTCGATGCTATTCCCTTCGCCGGACATAGTCCGGCTGCGGGGCACCTGCGGGCGCGCGGTCGCGCTTGCCTCGCCTTCGGCTCGGAATTCTCGTTGTTCGCGAGAGAGGCCCTAACCCTTCAGCAGTGCCGGGATCGCGGTGGCCAACAGGCCCATGCCGAACACCGCGCCGATCAGGAAAATCGTCATCCACGGCATGCAGCCGACCCGGTCGATCCGCGCACGCTTGCCGCGTATCCGCTCGGCCACCAGCGCAATCGCCGCGAGCAGCACGAAACCGAGGCCCAGCAGCGCCACGCGCCCCGCATCGCTCAGGAAAATGAGATCGTGCCACCAGTCCATTGCGGCGAGAAGTGGCGATCGCTGCGGCGATGCGCAACTTGATTGCGCGCCATCAATCACTAGAGCCGTGCCATGGAAGCCGGTGTCGCCCAATCCCGCCCCCTGATGGCGATCGGCCTGCGCCTGCTCGCCGCGGTCGCGCTCACCACGCTCTCGATGCTGGTCAAGCTGACCGAACAGCAGGGCGTGCACCTGTTCGAGATCATGTTCTGGCGGCAGTTCTTCACCCTGCTTGCGATGGTCGGCTTCGCCGCCGCGACGGTCGGCTTTGCACAGTTGAGGCCGGTGCGCTTCAAGCAGCATGCCTACCGCAGCGCCTACGGGATCACGGGCATGGCGCTGGTCTATGCCGCCGTCATCCTGCTGCCGCTGGCAGAAGCCACCACGGTCAATTTCACCGCGCCGATCTGGGCCACGATCCTCTCCATGATCCTGATGAAGGAGAAGATCGGCCGCTATCGCTGGAGCGCGGTGGTGATCGGCTTTGCCGGCATCCTGATCGTCGCGCAGCCGGGCAGTTCGCCGGTCGATCCGCTGGGGCTGGCCGTGGGGCTTGGCGGCGCGTTCATGATCGCGCTGACATCGGTGCAGATCCAGGATCTCAACAAGACCGAGAGCTCTACCAGCATCGTCTTCTGGTTCTGCCTGCTGACCTCGCCGCTGCTGGCGCTGGCCCTGCCCTTCGTCGGCAAGGCGCACTCGACCGAGACTTGGCTGCTGCTGGGCGGTGTGGGGCTGAGCGGCGCTGCGGGCCAGCTTCTGCTGACCAATTCGCTGCGCTACGGCGCGGCCGCAACCGTTATCGTGATGGACTATACCGCGCTGCTGTGGGCCACGCTGTATGGCTGGCAGGTTTTCGGCGACTTGCCCGTGGCGAACACCTGGATCGGCGCGCCGATCATCATCCTGGCGGGCACGATCATCGTCGTGCGCGAGGGCCATCTGGCGCGCAAGGCGCGGCGTGCGAGCGCCCCGGAGGAACCGCTCGCACCCCAAACCCGTTGAATGCCCGATCCGCGCGCACCCGCGCGCAACTACGAAAGGGCAAATCCATGATTCGCAAGATTGCCATCGCGCTCGGCGTCGCCGCGCTCGGCCTCACCGCCACCGCCTGCAACACTGTTCAGGGCCTCGGCCGCGATGTCGAATCGGTCGGCAAGGCGGGTGAAGAGGCCATCGACTGAGGGGCCTGCGAGGGGCCACATGACGTGCGCCCCTCGCTTCAGCGCTTGCGGTAGACCAGCACCAGATTGTTGGCGGGCATCGCGACCCGGCGCGTGCGTTTGAAACCATGGCGCGCCGCAAGGGCATCGACATCGGCAATGTCGCGCAGGCCCCAGCGCGGGTCGCGCGCCTTGAGGCTTTCGTCGAAGGCGAGGTTTGACGGCGCGGTCTCCACGTCGGATTCGAGATACGGCCCGTAGAGCACCAGTGGCCCGTCGTCGGGCGGCAGTAGCCGCGCCGCCCCTGCGAACAGCCCCTCGGTCGCCTCCCACGGGCTGATATGGGCCATGTTGATGCAAAGAATCGCGTCGGCGGCATCGATCGGCCAATCGGCGCTTGCCGCATCGAGGTCGCGCGGAGGCATGACATTGCCAAGCCTGCTTTCGGCCACATAGGCCGCAATCGAGGCGCGCGCCTGCTCGTCCGGATCGCTTGGATACCACTCCAGATGCGGAAATCTCTTCGCGAAATGAACGACATGCTCGCCCGTGCCGCTGGCGATTTCGAGCACCCGTCCGCACTCGGGCAGCACATCCTCCAGCACCTCGGCAATCGGCGCCCGGTTGCGCTGCGCGGCAGGGCTGGATCGGCGCGCGTCGCTCACAGCCAGCGCCGTACGCGGTCGCAATAGTCCCGGTACGCGCTCCCGAAGGTGGCGGTCAGGTGCCGCTCCTCGCGCGCGATCACGAAGCGGTCGACCAGCAGAATCGCCAGCGGGACCGAGACAAGCGCGCCGGTATTCAGCGCAAACAGCGCGATCCCCAGCTGCACCATCACCATGCCGAGATACATCGGGTTGCGGGTGAACCGATAGAGCCCGGAGGTGACAAGCTGCGTGTCCCTCTTCCACGGTTCGGGATTGGTGCCCGCCCTGATAAATCCGATCAGCCCCGAACCGAGGATCGCCACACCCAGAGCGCCGCAGACGACCCCGACCGGGCGCAGCCAGACCAGCTCGATCATCGGCAGGCCGAGCAGCCGATCCGCCGCCAGGCCGAGAAAAAGCGCCCCGAACACGATCAGTGGCGGCGGAAAACGGACCTGCGCGCTGTCTTCGTCGACGATTGCCATCACCGCCGCCCGTTCCCGACGGGGTCGAAGAACTGGCGCGTCACCAGCCAGGCAAGCAGCCCGACAGGCCCGGCAATGAAGGTCGCCAGCAGATAGGGCACCTGCAGCAACCGGCCCGCCCCGTGCTTGTCCGCATCGCGCGCGATCCACAGTCCGGCGAAGAGATCGAACGCGAGGTAATGCGTCCAGCCGACCACGATGGCCCCTTCGGACCGGAACATCGCCATCAGCCCCTGCACGCTGTATTCGAAGGCCGGATCGGGAGCGCTTCCCGCGGCGGCTGCGGGATCGACTAGGTTTCCGATCAGGGCCACGAACATCACCAGATAGGTCGCGCAGAGCAGACCGATGGCGCCATAGAGCACCGAATAGATCACGCTCTCGCGGCGCGGCAGCAGGATCAGCAGCGCCCAGCCGACAAGCGCGATGGCGTTGGTGATGTCGAACAGCGTCTGCCACATGGCCGCGCCCTACCCCTGCTGTGCTTCCCTGACGCTGCCCTTGGCACCGGCGGCGCGCGACAACATCGCCGCCGCGCGCTCTATCCCCTCGCCTTCGTGGACGAACTTGCCCGGCGTGCGCCGCAGGCTGAGCGTCAGGATCGCGTGCGCCACCATGTCCACATCGGTACCACGCGCGCGCAGCGCCGGAATAGCCGACAGCGGCCCGTCGTCCGACACGCGGCGTTGCGACAGCGGGCCGGGCCGCACGATATCGAGCCGCTTGAAACCCAGCCGCGAAAGCTCGGTCTCGGCCTTGCCCTTGGCGCTCAGATGCCGGTCGCGCGACCAGCGGTCCGCACCTTCGGAACTGATCGCGACCAGCCGCTCGACCCCTGCGAACCGTGCGGTCTTGGCGATCTCCACCACCGCTTCCTCGTCCTCGATCGCGCGCAAGGCGCTATCATCCTTGCCGACGAGGTTGAGCGCGGGGCCGAGGCCGACGACGAACACCTTGGGGCTCATCGCCCGCATCACGCGCGACCAGCGGTCCGCATCGGCGACGAATACCTCCATCCGGCTCCCGCGCGGAACCTCGATCTCGCCCAGCGTGAGCGCGACCAGCCGGATCTGCGCCTGATACCGCGCGAGATGGAGCAACCGCAGCCCGATCGGCTCGCTCACGCCCCCCATCGCCACGCGGAACCGGCTGCTCATCTTGGTGTCAGGCCCCCAACTCAAACATTGCTCAGGTCGCTCACCGCGTCCCCATGGAATTCCCGCACCCGCTCTAGCGCGAATCGGTCCGACATGCCCGCGATATAGTCCGCGATATGTCGGCTGCGATGCGGCTCGCGCGCAGGCAGGCTCTCGAGCCAGCTCGATCCCATTCTTGCCGGATCATCGCAATAGGTATCCCAGAGGCGTTCTATAACGGCATTGGCCTTGTCCGCCGTCTCGGTCTGTTCGGGGTGGTAGTAGAGCTTGGCATACATGAACGCCTTGAGGCGGCGTTCGGCCGCATTCATTGCCGGAGAAAACCCGGCCAGCGCCCGGTCCGCCGTCGCGATGGCCGCAGGATCGTCCATTCCGGCGGTGGAAGCGCGGGTATGGGCCAGCACGTCGTTGACCATCCAGCCGATCTGCCCGCGCACCAGTTCGCGCAGCTGCCGCTCGCGCGGGGCGTGCGGAAAGCGGCGTTCGACCTCGCGCCACTGATCGGCGATAAAGTCGAGCGTCAGCAGATCGTCGAGCTCGAGGAAACCCGCTCGCAGGCCATCGTCGATATCGTGGTTGTCGTAGGCGATGTCGTCCGCCACCGCCGCCACCTGCGCTTCCAGCGAGGGCCAGTATTCCAGATCGAGCGGAAAGGCGGCGTCGAGTTCGGCCAGCGCCCAATGCGGAGCGTGGACCGGGCCGTTATGCTTGGCGAGGCCTTCGAGCACTTCCCAGCTGAGGTTGAGCCCCTCGTGCGTACAGTAGGGGCTTTCGAGCCGCATCAGCGTGCGCAGGGTCTGCGCATTGTGATCGAACCCGCCATGGTCGACCAGCGCCCGGTCCAGCGCCTCCTCGCCTGCATGGCCGAAGGGCGGGTGGCCGATATCGTGCGCCAGACACAGCGCCTCGGTCAGATCCTCGTCCAGCCCCAGCGCGCGGGCGATCACCCGCCCGATCTGCGCGACCTCCAGGCTGTGCGTCAGCCGCGTGCGGTAGTGATCGCCCTCGGGCGCGACGAAAACCTGCGTCTTGCTACGGAGCCGACGGAAGGCGATCGAGTGGATGATCCGGTCCCGGTCACGCTGGAACGCCGTCCGCGGCCCCCTGCTCTCGGCAAGGGGCGTTTCGTCCGACGTAACGGGGAATTCGCGGCCGCGCGAACGCGCGGGGTCGGCGGCGAGGGGCGAGCGCGACATAGCGCCGTCGCCTAACCCGCCGCGTGCCATCGAACAACCACCGCGCCTGCCATGCCCGTGCCGCTCAAGCGTCCTCGCCGAGGATCCAGTCGACGATGGCCTCGCAATGAATGCGCGCGGAATCGAAGATCGGCAGGACATTGGCGTCGACATCGATCACCAGTTCGAGCTCGGTACAGGCGAGCACGATCGCCTTGGCCCCGTCCTGTTCGAGATTGGTGATCATCGTGCGGAAGAACCGCTCCGCATCGCGGCTGGCCTTCCCGTTCATCAGCTCGTCGTAGATGATCGCATTGGTCCGCTCGACATGAGTCATGTCGGGCGGCAGCAGGTCGATCCCGTGCGAGACCAGGTGTTTGCGGTAGAAGCTCTCGGTCATCACGTTGCGCGTACCGATCAGTGCGGCGTTGACCGCGCCTTCGGCCTTCATCTTTTCGCCCACGGCATCGCCGATGTGGATCATCGGCACGTCGACCGCCTCGGCGACCTGATCGTAAACGCGGTGCATCGAGTTCGCCGCGATGGCCAGCGCCCCGGCCCCCGCCGCTTCCAGCCGCTGAGCCGAGGCGACCAGGATTTCCGCTGCACGGTCCCACTCGTCTTCCTTGGTGAGGCCGTAAAGCTCGGCGAAGTCGAGGCTTTCGATCAGCAAGGGAGCGGACGCCATCGAGCCGACGCGCTTCGCCACGCCCTTGTTGATCCACTCGTAATACATCCGGGTCGAGACCCAGCTCATCCCGCCGATCAGGCCAAACTTGCGCAAGATGAATGCGTCCCTGTCGCTTGGGCGCGCTGCAACCGGCCGGTCGGCGCGCTGAATTTCACGATGCCTGCAAACGGGTGCAAGGCGGCTTTGCCGGCTCTGCTAGCGGGTCACAGCCCGGCAATCCAGCGCTCGACCAGCGCAACGCCATCCTCGTCCACGGTTGCCTTGCCCAGTTCGGGCATGGCGACGCCCGGCTCCCCGCTCGCCATGCGATAGACGAGGATCGAGCTTTCCGGGTCGCCCGGCACGATGTCGAACTGCAGCCCGCCCGATCCGCGCCCGGCGGCCACGGGCCGTTTCCTGATGCCGAGCGCGTGGGGATCTTGCGTCTCCCACCGCAGGTCGAGGCCCGAATTGGACGCGGTCGATCCCGGGCGGTGGCAATGCGCACAGTTGACGTCGAGATAGGCGCGCGCCGCCGATGCGACATCGGCGCTGTCTCGGTCTTCCCAGCGGGGCATCGTGTCCGAACCCTCGGGCACAGAGCCGAGGAATACCTGCAGCCACGCGGCGGAGAGATTGCGCGTCTTCGGCCCGATCGGGATGACCGCGCCTTGCAGGCCATGGCATTCCTTGCACTGGTTCTTGTTCGGCACGCGGTAGCTGATCTGTTCGCCCCACGGCGTCGTCACCTGCGTCCGCTTGCCCGCCAGCGCGAGCGTCGCCTGTGTCTGTTCCTCGTTCCAGACGTAGGGCAGCGCGAGCCAGCCATCGGCGCGGTGGAGCAGCACGCGGGTCTCGATCTTGCGCTGTGCATCGCCCTCGCCAAAGGCAAAGGTCTTGATCAGCGCACTGCCAACCGGGAGTTGCAGCAGGCCCTGATCGCCAACGCCGACCTCGGCCCCATCGGGCAGGTAGACGAAGCGGTGCTTGTCCGCCCCGTCGGAGAACAGCGGCGTGTTGAGGCGATAGGGGGTGACGCCGGGCGCGGGTTCGTCGGCAGACGCATCGAGGAAGAAGCCGAACTCGGCGAGTGTTTTCGGCAGGTTGTCGCCCGCGACCGCCGCGTCATCGACCTTGGGCGGCGGCAGCGCGTGCACGCCCGCGCTCACCGCCAGCGTGGCCGCCGCAGCCGCCAGAATGCCGAAATGCCGGATCACTTGATGCGCGCTTCCAGCTCTTCGGGGGCGCCCCAACCCTCGATGCTGATCGGCTGCCCGATCGCGCCCACTTCCAGCGGACTGGGCCGCGCCGATTCGATCCCCGCGCCTTGCTGCGGCAGGTTGACCGACCAGCCGCCCAGATCGGGGTGAACCATCAGTGTGGTCATTTCCGGGTCTTCGAGACCGTCCCACATGACCGGCGGAAGCGCGCCGCCGAAGGCCGCGAGCAGCTGATCGGCGGATTCGAACTGCGGGTCCGTGCCGCCCTCGTCGACATTGTTCCAGTCCACGCTGATTTCGCGCGGATAGGGGTTGTACTCCGCATCCTCGAAGGGGAGCGGATAGGCGATGACCATGATCGGCGCGGTCGGATTGTCGTAGATCAGGTTCTGGCCGATCCACACCACCTCGTTGGCCATCACCATGATGCCCGTGCCGCGCCGCACCGATGCAACGATATTGCCCTCGGGCGCGAAATTGGGCGTGGTGTTGTTGGCGACCAGGTTGTTGCGCACCAGCACCTCGCCGCCGTTCTTCACCGGCAGGCCGGGCAGGTCGAACACCAGGATACCGCCGGTATTCTCGGTCACGAAATTGCGCTCGACGATGGCCTGGCGGCTGTTCTCGATCTCGATCCCGGCAACATTGGCGCGCGCGGTCGAATTGCGCACGGTGATCTTGCTCGACTGGCCGACATAGATCCCGGCGTCGGACGCGCCGGAGACCTCGCATCCGTCGATCAGGATGCCCGTGCTCTCCACCGGATAGAGCCCGTAGGCGCCATTGGTCGCGGCGGGCCCGTTGGTCCAGGTGACGCGCACGCCCTGATAGACGATGTCGTCCGCGCCCTTCGACTTGATCCCGTCACCCTTGGGGTTCTCCATCCCGAACCCGCGCAGCGTCACGCCGTCGCTGGTGACGAGCAGGCCCTCGCCCGCGCCGCGCTGGCTGCTGAAATCGAGCACGCTGGCATGCATCCCCGCGCCGCGCAGCGTCACGCCATCGACATCGAGGCTGAGCCCGTCTGTGAGGTCGAACCGCCCGGCTTCGAGCACGATCTCGTCACCCGGTTCGGCGAGGATCAGCGCTTCCTGCAAGCGCTCCTGCGCGCCCTCGCCCGGGGCGACAGTGATGGTTTCGGCCAGCGCAGGTGCGGCGGCCACGACCGACGAGGCCAGCACGGTGGCGGCCAGAATGCTACGGATCATGTCTCTCTCCCTTGCGTTGCATTCTGCCACGCAAGGAGACGAAAACAAGAGGCTACAGGCTCTCGAAAATCCCGCCGAGGCTGCATGCTGCGGCGGCGCGAACCGTCACCTCGACCGCTTCGGGATCGTCCACTCGCCGGATACGCGCCAGCGCCTCGCCCGCATCGCGTGGCAGCGTGGCCTCGCCTTCCTGCGGGGCGACATTCTCCAGCTTTCGGAGCTGTTCGGGGGTGAGCCGCTCTGTCATGCGCGGCGCCATGCACGCGGCCTGTTCCTCAGGCACACCCGCCTCGACCAGCGCGACCTCGACGCTGCGCTCGGTCACGACCTGCATTCCGCCGCCGAAATAGAGCCACGCGCCCACACCGAGCGCGGCAAGCAGGATGATGAGGAAAAGTGCGCGGACCATCAGTCCAGCGCCTTCACGATTTCCTCGACCATCTTCTTCGCGTCGGACAGCAGCATGGTCGTCTGGTTCATGTAGAACACGTCGTTGTCGACGCCCGCGTAGCCTACGCCGCCCATGCTGCGCTTGATGAAGAACACCTGCTTGGCCTTGTCGACGTCGAATACCGGCATGCCGTAGATCGGCGAGCTCTTGTCGGTCTTCGCAGCCGGGTTCACCACGTCGTTCGCGCCGATGATGAAGGCGATGTCGGCCTGTGCGAATTCGCTATTGATGTCCTCCAGCTCGAACACTTCGTCATAGGGCACGTTCGCTTCGGCCAGCAGCACGTTCATGTGCCCCGGCATACGGCCCGCGACGGGGTGGATTGCGTATTTGACGTCCACGCCCTTTTCCTTGAGCACATCGCCCAT
>PAVA01000029.1 GCA_002712945.1 Citromicrobium sp. | reverse complement strand
TGGCCAACGTCACCGTGATCGGCGCCCAGTGGGGCGATGAAGGCAAGGGCAAGATCGTCGACTGGCTGGCGAGCCGTGCCGATGCCGTGGTGCGCTTCCAGGGTGGCCACAACGCGGGCCATACGCTGGTGGTCGACGGCACGACCTACAAGATTTCGCTGGTGCCTTCGGGGATCGTCACCGGCACGCTCTCGCTGATCGGCAATGGCGTGGTCCTCGACCCGTGGGCCTTGAAGGCGGAGATCGAGAAGCTCGAAGGGCAGGGCGTGAAGGTGACGCCCGACAACTTCGCCGTGGCCGATAACTGCCCGCTGATCCTTCCGCTCCACCGCGATCTCGATGGCCTGCGCGAAACCGCGGCGGGCAGCGGCAAGATCGGCACCACCGGGCGCGGGATCGGGCCTGCTTACGAAGACAAGGTGGGCCGCCGCGCGATCCGCGTGTGCGATCTCGCCCATCTCGACGAGCTGGAGCCGCAGCTCGACCGCCTGTGCGCGCATCACGACGCGCTGCGTGCAGGCTTCGACGAAGCGCCGATCGACCGCGAACAGCTGGTCGCCGACCTGAAGGAGATCGCCCCCTTCGTGCTGCAATTCGCGCAGCCGGTGTGGAAGCGGCTCAAGAAGGTGCGCAAGGCGGGCGCGCGCGTGCTGTTCGAGGGGGCACAGGGCGTGTTGCTCGATGTCGATCATGGCACCTATCCCTTTGTCACCAGCTCCAACACGGTCAGCGGATCGGCGGCGAGCGGATCGGGGCTCGGGCCGAACGCGACCGGCTTCGTGCTCGGGATCGTCAAGGCCTACACCACTCGGGTGGGCAGCGGGCCTTTCCCGACCGAGCTGGAAGACGAGATCGGGCAGGGGCTGGGCGAGCGCGGGCACGAATTCGGCGTGGTAACGGGCCGCAAGCGCCGCGTGGGCTGGTTCGACGCGGTGCTGGTGCGCCAGACTTGCGCCATCGCGGGGGTCACCGGCATCGCGCTGACCAAGATCGACGTGCTCGACGGGATGGAGAAGGTGAAGATCTGCACGGGCTACCGGCTCGACGGGCGGATCTTCGACTACCTGCCAAGCCACGCGGCGAGCCAGGCGCGGTGCGAGCCGATCTACGAAGAGATGGAAGGCTGGCAGGAAAGCACCGCAGGTGCGCGCAGCTGGGCCGATCTGCCCGCCAATGCGATCAAGTATATCAGCCGTATCCAGGAGCTTATCGAGTGCCCGGTCGCGCTCGTCTCGACCAGCCCGGAGCGCGAGGACACGATCCTCGTGCGCGATCCTTTCGAGGACTGACCTTCTTCCTCCATTGTGGAGGCGATTGACTCATTCCCTGTTTGTTCGCATGACGGCATGTGGAACAAATGGGGAATACGAATCATGCTGCAGGCAGATCTGGTTGAGGAAGCACCCAGCTATGACGGGCCGTGCGATCCGGCGGGCCTGCCGATGGCGGTCTCGCTGTTCGCCGACCGGCTTTTCGTGCGCAGCGCCATGCGCGACGATGCCGAACTGGCCGGTTTTCGCGTCGTTCAGGCCGAAGGGCTGGCGGCGCTGGAAGAGGGCGCCGCGCGCGCGCTGGGCGATATCGTGGCGCTCGACGCTCCGGTCGCCGATGCACCGACGCTCGCCATGCTCGAACGGGTTTCGCGGCGGATCGCGCGGTCAGGCGCGCGGCTGATCGTCTCGACCACGATCGGCGCGCTCGAACCCGTGATGCTGGCCGCGCAGGCGGGCGATCCGGTGCTGCTGGTCGAGCCGGGGCGGGCCGAGAGGCTGGTCGCGCTGGGCGAGGCGCTTGCCGGGCTTGCGGGGCGGCGCGTGCGCGAATTGTCCGAGGAAGACCGGCTGATGGTAATGCGGCTGGTGGAGCGGGTCACGATGCTGGCCGAGACGCTCGACGGGCTGGTCGCGGAGGATGGGCGCGCTGCGGGAGGCAGCGCGTTCTCCTTCGCTTCGGAAGACGACGCAGGCGGTGCCTTGCGCGAAAAACTGCGCGAGTGGGGCGGACCCGTCGAGCTGGGCCAGCGCCCGTCGCCCGCCCAGAGTGTGCCCGGCTTGCCCGATCCGCGCCGCATCCGCGCCGTGATCCGCAAACGGCAGATGCGAGCCCGGTTCTTCGATGCCGGGCTCTTCGCCGATCCCGCGTGGGACATTCTGCTCGATCTGACCGCAGCCCGGGCCGAGGGGCGGAGGGTCTCGGTCACGTCGCTGTGCATCGCCAGCGGGGTGCCGCCGACCACCGCATTGCGCTGGATCGGGCAGATGACGGAACAGGGCCTGCTGCGGCGCGAGGAAGACACGATCGACCGGCGGCGGGCCTTCATCGCGCTGAGCGATACGGGGGTGGAGGCGATGGCGCGCTACTTCGACGCAGCGGGTAGTTGCGAGTGCGCCGGGGTATAGGTGCGGCGGCTACCCGCGCTTGAGAATGAGCGCGAAGCCTTTGCGCGGTGCGTCTGGCGCGTCTTCCAGCGGGTGCCGGGTGGCATCGGCGCGGGCACGGGCGAGGATTGCGGGCGCAATGTCCGCACCATGGTAGATCGCGTCGGCCTCGCCCAGCCAGCGCGCGTGCCGCAGCGTGAGGTTGTCGGGATCGTCGCTGGCGAACGTGATCGTTTCGAGCCGGGGCGGGGCGGCGGCGGCAGGATCGGCGAGCCAGGCTTCCACCCGGCCTGCCGAGGCTTCGTCCAGCGGATCGAGCATGCCGCCCTCGCGCAGGGCATCGTCCACCGCGCGGCGGCGGGCATCGCCATCGGGCAGCTTCGCGCGCAGAGCGTCGCGCCCCTTGGCCAGCGCGCGCGCCAAATCGCCCAGCCGCTGCGGCAGGATCGCCTCCAGCCGCAGGCGCACATGCTTGGCGAGCCCTGCCGACGCGCCGCCGGTGCCGATGGCGATCAGCAGCGGATCGCGGTCGAGAATGCTCGGCGTGGTGAAGTCGCACAGCTCGGGCCGGTCGGCGACATTGACCAGCAGACCCTTTGCCTTCAGCCGCTGGCGCGCCGCCGCCGCTTCGCCCGCGTCTTCCAGCGCCACGAAGGCGAGCGCGGCATGATGCGCCTCCGCCTCTCCCACGGGAATCGCGCCCGCGCGCTCCACCAGACGCCGCTTGGCCTCGGCCATCGCACCTTCGCCGACCACGACGATCCGCGAGCCCGCAACCTGGTGGAACAGCGGCAGCGAGGTGACCGGGCGGGTCACGCTAGCCGAGCCATTCCGGCACCCGCTCGGCATCCATGATCGCGCCCGCATCGATCCGGTCGGCCACGACCGCGAACTCGCTTCCGCTCACCAGCACTTCGGGTACGAAACCGCGCGAGTTATAGGACGAGGCCATGGTCGCGCCATAGGCTCCGGCGGTGCGGAACACCGCGAGATCGCCCGCCTTCAGCGCCGGGCAGTCGCGTTCGGTGGCGAAGGTGTCGCCCGTCTCGCAGATCGGGCCGACAATGTTGGCGACCATCCGCTCGCGCGTTTCGGCGACCGCCTCGAAATCGTGCCACGCGCCGTAGAGCGCGGGCCGCGCGAGGTCGTTCATCGCGGCATCGACGATCACGAAGGGCGCGGAAAGCCCTTCCTTCACGCGAATGACGCGGGTCAGCAGAACGCCGGCATTGCCCGCGATCACGCGGCCCGGCTCGAACACCAGCTGGACGTTCCAGTCGCGGGTCACGCGCGCGACCATCGCGCCATATTCGGCGGGGCTGGGGAAGGTCTCGCCCGCCTTGTAGGGCACGCCGAGCCCGCCGCCGAGATCGACCCGGGTGATGGTGTGACCGCTCGCGCGCAGATCGCCGAGCAGCCGCCCGATCTTCTCGAACGCGGTTTCGAGCGGAGTCAGCTCGGCGAGCTGGCTGCCGATGTGGATTGCCAGCCCGGTCAGGTCGAGCCCATCCAGCGCGGCGAGATCGGCAAAAACCTCCTCGGCCTTGTGCAGCGGCACGCCGAACTTGTTGTCCGCCTTGCCGGTGCTGATCTTCTCGTGCGTTCCCGCATCGACATCGGGGTTGATCCGCAGCGCGCAGCGCGCCCGTTCGCCCCGCGCGGCAGCGACTTCGGCCAGCTCCGCGCCTTCCTCGCGCGATTCGAGATTGAACTGCGCGATGCCGGTATCGAGGCCCAGCTCCAGCTCGGCGCGGGTCTTGCCCACGCCCGAAAAGACGATCTTGTCCGGAGCCATCCCCGCGGCCAGCGCACGGCGCAGCTCGCCGCCCGAGACGACATCTGCGCCGAAGCCTTCCTGCTTGAGGACGCGCAGCACGGCGAGGTTGGGGTTGGCCTTCACCGCGAAGAGGATCAACGGGTCCTCCAGCGCGCTCAGGCCCTCGCGGAAGACGCGCGCATGGCGCTGCAGCGTTGCCTGCGAATAGACATAGACCGGCGTGCCGACAGCCTCGGCAATGGCGGGCAGCGGTACGTCCTCGGCGTGGAGGACGCCGTCCAGGGTTTTGAAATGGTCCATCGTGAAGCGCTTATTCGGGGGGTAGGTCGAACGGATCGTCCTCGCGCTCTTCCGACCGCGTGCGCAGTTCGGTGTCGCGTTCGGGCACCGCGATCACATCGGGCTCGAGCAGTTCCTCGGCAGTCGGGGGAACCTCGCTGCCATAGGGGGCGGGCGGAAGGCTTTGCCCCGGCGGGGGTGTGAGATCGGCGACCTGCCCGCAGGCGGCAAGCGCCAGGCAGAGCGTGCAGGCCAAAGGGATCAGGCGGGTGCGCATCGCTTTCGGGCTCTCTCGCATCAGGTGTCCAGGCCGAGCGTCTGCTGCGCGGCCTTCACCTGCTCGCGTACCCGATCCGGCGCGGTTCCGCCATAGCTGCGGCGCGAGGCGACCGATCCTTCGAGCGACAGGTGCGACAGCGCTTGCGGGGTCACCCGCGGATCGATTGCGGAAAGGTCGTCTTCCGTAAGCTCCGCCAGCGCGCAGCCCTTCGCATCGGCGCGCGCGACTGCCGCGCCGGTGATGTGGTGCGCCTCGCGGAACGGCACGCCTGCCTCGCGCACCAGCCAGTCCGCGAGATCGGTCGCGGTGGCGTGGCCGCTGCCCGCGAGCGCGAGCATCCGGTCGGTATTGAACTCGGCGCCCGCGATCATGCCCTCCATGCTTGCCAGCGAGAGGACCAGCAGGCCATGCGCCTCGAACACCGGCGGCTTGTCGTCCTGCATGTCCTTCGCATAGGCGAGCGGTAGACCCTTCATCGTGATGCTGAGCGCGGTGGCGCAGCCGATGATCCGCCCGGCATGGCCGCGCACCAGCTCGGCGGCATCGGGGTTCTTCTTCTGCGGCATGATCGAGCTGCCGGTCGAAAGACTATCGGGCAGGCGGATGAAGCCGAAAGGCTGGCTGGCCCAGATGATGATCTCCTCGGCGAGGCGCGAGAGGTGGATGCTCGCAAGGCTCGCGGCCTGGAGGTAGTCGAGCGCGAAATCGCGGTCCGACACGGTGTCGAGGCTGTTGGCGGTGGGCCGCGCGAAGCCGAGCGCCTGCGCGGTTGCCTCGCGGTCAAGGTCGAACCCGGTACCCGCCAGCGCGGCGGCGCCGAGCGGGCATTCGTCGAGGCGCTCCTTCGCTGATGCAAAGCGCATCCGGTCGCGCCGCAGCATCTCGTAATAGGCCATCAGGTGATGGCCGAGCGTCACCGGCTGCGCGGCCTGCAGGTGGGTGAAGCCGGGCATGATGTCGCCCGCGTGCTCGCCGGCGCGCGTGACGAGCGCGGCCTGCACCGCCGCAAGCCCGGCGTCGATTTCGTCGATCGCCTCGCGGGTCCACAGTTTGAAGTCGGTCGCGACCTGATCGTTGCGGCTGCGCGCGGTGTGCAGGCGCCCCGCGACCGGGCCGATCAGTTCGGTCAGCCGCGATTCCACCGTCATGTGGATGTCTTCGAGATCCCAGTCCTCGGGCACGCCGTCGCGCTCGTATTCGGCGGCGATCTGCTGCAACCCGTCGTCGATCGTGGACGCGTCCTCGCCGCTCAGGATACCTTGAGCCGCCAGCATGGCGACATGCGCGCGCGACCCAGCAATATCCTGCCGCCAGAGCGCCTTGTCGAAGGGGATCGAGGCATTGATTTCGCGCATGATGGCACTAGGCCCGTCGGCGAAGCGCCCGCCCCACATGGCGTTGCCGCGCCCAATTCCCGAGGTGTCCATGTCCCGTTTTGCCATTCTGCCCGCGCTCGCACTCGCACTGATCGTGAGCGGCTGCGATAGGGAGCCCGAGGAAAGCCCGCAAGAGAGCGACAGCACCATCGGCGTCGGCGAAGTCGCCAAGGCGCGCGAGATCGACCGCAGCATGGCGGGCGAGCTGATGCCCGCCGCCAATCTGGTGAACCCGGCGGACGAGGTGCTCAATCTCGCCGCGCTGCAGGACCGCCCGGTGCTGGTCAACCTGTGGGCGACCTGGTGCGCGCCCTGCGTCAAGGAAATGCCGCTGCTCGATGAGCTGGCGGCGGATTACGGGGATGATCTGAGCGTGGTAACGATCAGCCAGGATATGGGCGATCCGGCCAAGGTCGCCGCGTTCTTCGAGAAAAACGATCTCGCCAACCTGCCGCAATGGATCGACCCGCAGCTTGCGCTGCAGGAGGCAATCGGCGCGTCGACGCTTCCCACCACGGTCCTCTACGACCGGACCGGGCAGGAGGTATGGCGGGTGACCGGCGATTTCGACTGGGAAAGCGAGGAAGCGCGCGCCGCCATCGACGAGGTGGTCGAGACACCCGAGCTGCCCTGACGGGGATCATGGGTTTCCAGCGGAGCGGCAGGACAAGAATGGTGGGCGATGACAGGCTCGAACTGCCGACATCTTCGGTGTAAACGAAGCGCTCTACCAACTGAGCTAATCGCCCCCGCCGTCCTCATCGGATCGGAACAGCGCAAATAGCGCCGTCGCACGAGAAATCAATGCGACGGCGCGTGTTGCCGGGCCCTTTCCCTGTCGACCCCCCTGTCAGCCGAAGAGATCGACCATGGTGCAGCCGAACCGGGCCGGTCCGGAGATCGCCTCTGCGGCATCGGTGACCAGTTCGGTGATCCGGATTCCGGCGGGCGTCGAACTCGCGATGGCCTGCAGGGCGGCAAGGTCGACGGAGTCCGCCCCCTCGGGCACGGTGACTTCCGGCTGGATCGGAGGGGGCGCGCTGAAAGCGGCGTCGAGCTGGCTTGCAAGCGCGGGATTGCAGAGCTTCTGCGCCCGATTGAGGAGCGAGACCCCGGCCAGATCCGATCGGGCCGCGCCCGCGAACCAGTAGTTCATCACGCCGTCCAGATCGTCCTGCGAACCCGAATCCATCCGCACCCAGAACACCCGCTCGCTGTCGGTGGCGACGAGATAGACCGAGCTGAGCTTGGGCACGCTTGCCGCCTGCGCGATGTAGCCTGCGCGGGTATGATCGAAATTGTCGACCAGGAAATCGCAGCGCTCGTCGTAGCGATCGTCTTCGTCGGCGCTCATGTCGATCGGCGGAATGTCGTCGTCGGTCGTAAGCATCCAGAAGGTCGGCGCATAAGTGTTCTGCGCGCCAAACGGCGGCAGGTCGCTTTCCGAGGCGAGTTTCTCGAAGGCGCGGCAGACCTTGATGTTCCGCCCGCGGTCGTTGTCGTCGAGGAGGATATAGGCCACCGGCGCGCCGACTTCGGTTGCGCCCTTGATGGGGTCGTCCGGGCCCATGTAGGCCTTGATCGCCTGCAGGTCCGGTTGGGCGAAGACGGGGGACGGCGGCAGATCCTCGGCAGCCATCGGCGCGCAACCGGCGAGCATCAGGATGGCCGATGTGGCGAGCAGCTTTTTCATGAAATATTCCCCTCGTTCGACGACCCCGATTGATAAGTAACGCAAATTTGCGATCCGGCAAGCATCCGTCCGGAAATGGGAAGACGCGGGGGCGTGCCATGGCTAGAGGGCGGGGCATGACGGACCCACGCATTCTCGTCCTGGCTACCGGCGGCACGATTGCCGGGCAGGCGGGCGATGCCATGCGCGCGGACTACCGCCCTGGGCAGATCGGAATCGGGGCCTATCTGGAACAGGCGCATGCACTCGGCATCGCGGCACAGTTCACCGGGCGGCAGATCGCCAATATCGGATCGGAAGATATCGACGCCTCGATCTGGTCGCGCCTCCATGCCGAGATCGACCTTGCGATGCGCGACGAGGGTATCGACGCGATTATCGTCACCCATGGCACCGACACGGCGGAGGAGACCGCTTTCCTGCTCGACCTGACGTTGCCGAGCACCAAGCCGGTCGTACTGGTCGGCGCGATGCGGCCTGCCGACGCGGTCGGCTATGACGGGATGCGCAATTTTGCCAATGCGGTGCGGGTTGCAGGCGATCCGGAGGCTGCGGGGCGTGGGGTGCTGGTGGTGATGGGCGACCGGGTCCACTCGGCCCGCGACGTGCGCAAGGCACAGACCCGCGCGACCGAGGCGTTTCGCGGCTTCCCGCGCGAATCGGTCGCCATCGTCACGCCCTCGCGGCTCGATTGGTTCGGCGCGCCGTGGCGCGTGGACGAACCTGCACGTCTCGAATTCCTGCCGCTGCCCGAGGTGCCGATCCTCGCGGTCTATGCGGGGATGAGCGCAGCCGCGGCGGAGCGGCAGCTGGCGGGCGATCCTCCGGGGATCGTCGTCTCCGGATTGGGGGAGGGCAACATGCCCGATCCCGTGCGGCAGGTGCTGCTGCGCCATGCGCGGCGCGGGTGCCTGGTGGTGCGCGCGAGCCGGACCGACGAAGGCCTGGTCGACCGCGAGCCCCAGGACGATGCCAACGGCTTCGTCGCCGCGCGCGCCCTGGGCGTGCCAAAGGCGCGGATGCTGACCGCGCTACTGCTCGCGAACGGGATTGCCGACCCGGTCGAGGCTCAGCACTTCTTCGATGAGCGCTGAGCCCTTCGCCGCAGGGGCTATCCCCACGGCGTGACGAGATATTTCTCGCCGGTACGCATGGCGCGATATTGCAGGACCGCGTCTTTCTCCAGCATGCCTTCCAGCGTCACCTCCTTGGTGTAGCTGCTCTTGAAGGTGGTCGTCAGATTGTCGAGCACCCGCTGGCGCATCCGCATGACCGTCTCCATCCCCGCGGTCTGGAGAAACGGTGTGAGCAGCCAGCCCGAAAGCGTGAAGCCGAAGCCGTAGGAGGGGGTCAGGATCGTGGGGCCGAGGTCGAGCCGCCCGTAGATGTACATCTTCTTCTGCTGGTTCGATCCGTAGCGGCTGTATTCGCTCATCTTCGAGACCGCGACCTGCTCCATCGCCTTGAAACAATTGTCGACCATCTGGCCGCCGCCGATCGGGTCGAAGCCGAAGAAGGCGTCGGTCGCGTCGATCGCCGCGCGCAGCTGCTTCATGAAATCGTCGTCGGACGAATTGACGATGTGCTCGGCGCCCATGCCTTTCAGCAATTCGGCCTGTTCCCGACGACGGACGATATTGACCAGCGGGACGCCGTCTTCCTGGCAGATCCGAACCAGCATCTGCCCGAGGTTGGATGCGGCGGCGGTATGCAGGATGGCCTTCTGGCCTTCCATCCGCGCGGTTTCGACGAAGCCCAGCGCGGTCATCGGGTTGACGAAGGCGCTCGCCCCGTCCTTGGCCGAAATGTCACCCAGCGGCAGGCACATGGTCGCGTCCGCGATGGCGTATTCGGCGTAGGCCGTGCCGGGCACGCAGGCGACCCGCTTGCCCATCAGCGCCCTGGCCATGTCGCTGTCGCCCGTCGCGACGACTTCGCCCGCGCCTTCGTTGCCGACCGGCAGGCGCTGGCCATGGCGGCCCTTGGCACCCGAATTGAACGGTTCGGGCATCTTCGCGACGATCTTGCCGGGCGAGTAGTCCGCGTTTTCGAGGTCGGCCGGGCCGAGCAGAAGGGCAAGGTCGCTCGGGTTGATCGGCGCGGCTTCCATCTTCACCAGCACCTGATTGCCGGTCGGTTCGGGGAAGGTGCTCTGTGCCAGTTCGACGGTCAGCGTGCCGTCGCTTTCGAGCGTGGTGAAAATCTGCTTGCCGGTAGTGGTCATTGATCGGTTTCCTCGGTTTCAGGGTCGGGGGTCGGGTGGGAATCGGGCTTCGTGCGCGGGATCAGCTCCACCAGCAGTATCATCAGGGCCCATACCGCAAGCGTCGGCTGCAGCTGCGGGATAGCCGGGATGGCGAGCGGGTCGTCGAGAATGCGCGGAACCATGTAGATGACGAAGGCGGTGATGGCGGTGTAGAACAGCTTGTACTCGCTGTGGGCGAGATAGAAGATCGAGATCACGGCGCTCGCGCTGACGAAAAGAACGATCGCGAAATCGAGCGGTGGCAATCCGTTCGCGTCTGCTAGGACGAACCCCAGCACGGCACCGAACACGATATTGATGCCCTGGATATTCGCGTCATATTCGCCCGCGCTCAATCGCGAGGAGCGCGGAATCTTGTACCATTGCGCCATTATCCTCTCCCCCTCTCGCCGGGATAGACCGCCTCGACGAAATAGAGCCCGTGTGCGGGCGCATTCAAGCCCAGTTCCTGCCGGTCTCGCGCTGCCAGAACCTCGGCGATCCGGCCTTCGTTCCAGCGCCCCATGCCGACCAGCGCGAGGCACCCGACCATGGAGCGCACCTGATGATGCAGGAAGCTGCGCGCGGCAACCGCAATGCGGATTTCCTCGCCATTTCGCTCCACATCCAGCCGGTCGAGCGTCTTCACCGGGCTGGCCGACTGGCAATGGACCGAACGGAAGGTGGTGAAGTCGTGATGGCCGACCAGGGCTTGCGCCGCACGGTGCATCGCTTGCGCGTCGCAATCCTGCGGGATCAGCCAGGCACGGTCCTTCTCCAGCGTCAGCGGCGCGCGGCGGTTGACGATGCGATAGAGATAGCGCCGCCCGATGCAGCTGAAGCGCGCGTGCCAGTCTTCCGGCACGATCTCGCAACGGGTCACCGCGATGGGGGCCGGGCGCAGGTGCGCGTTCAGCGCCTCGCCCATGCGGAAGGGCGTGAGCTCGCTCTCCACATCGAAATGGCTGCGCATGGCGAGCGCGTGGACGCCGGTATCGGTGCGCCCTGCGCTGTGCAGCGTGATCTCCTGCCCGGTGACGCCCTTGGCCGCCTCCTCGACCGCTTGCTGCACGCTCGGCCCATCCTTCTGCCGTTGCAGGCCGAAGAAGGGCGTGCCGTCGAATTCGAGCGTGAGGGCGTAACGGGTGAGGGCCATCCCGCCCTGCTAGGCGAGGCGGGCCGCAAGGCAAACCGTCAGTTCACGGTCAGGCCCTCGGGCAGAGGCTCGCGGACGCATTTCGCGCTCTTGTCGAACGCGACGATCTGCTCGTCCTCGCCGGGCCGGGTCTTGCGCGCCTCGATGTCCATCGACGCCAGATCGACGTCGTAGCGGGACCGTACGCCTTTCTCGCTGAGATGGTCCATCCGGATGACCCCGTCCTCCAGCGCGAGCGAGCAGCCTTCCTGGCCCGGCTCGCACAAGTCGAAGGCCTCGTTGCTGAATTCGAGGTAGCGTTTGACCTCGCCGTCGATCAGGATGAAGCGCTCGGTCAGCGTGATGCCCTGGACATTGTCGAAATTGGGCATGGCGCAGGTGATGAGTCCATCGGACACATCGGCCGGGGCGCTCGTGGCGGCGGCCTCCTTGCCAGCGGCGGCGGTATTGCCCTGCGCCTCTCCCCCACAACCCGTCAGCACGGCAGCCGCCGCCAGCATCGTCGCAATCGCCAGTCTCATGTCCACACCCCCAGGCTTCCTGAATGCCGAGGTTTCTCACGGGGCGGCGGCGAGTCAACCGAATGCCCGTTTGCTAACGGCAATTGTCATCCCCGGCAGCGGGGCCGAAGGCGTCAGGCGAGGTGGGCACCTTGCGGGATGGCGCGCCCGCGCTGGAAATCGGCGGTATCCATCGCGGGTTTACCCGCGCGCTGGACCCGCGTGAGGCGCAGCGCGCCGGACCCGCACGCCACGGTGAGCGCATCGTCGAGGACCGTGCCGGGCTCGCCCGATCCTTCAGCCACGTCTGCCGCGAGCACCTTCACACGCTGTCCCTCATGCTCGAAAAACGCTCCCGGCCAGGGGGTGAAGGCGCGCACCTGCCGCTCGACCTGAACCGCATCCTGCGTCCAGTCGAGCCGGGCTTCCGCCTTGTCGATCTTGGGTGCGTGGGTCGCTTCGGCATCGTCCTGCGCGACCGGGATGTGGATCGCGAGATCGCGCAGCGTGCCGACCATCAGCTGCGCGCCCCTCTCGGCCAGTTCCTCGGTCAGATCGCCCGCAGTCTTGCCATTAATCGGCGTGCGCACGGTGGCCAGCATGGGCCCTGTATCGAGCCCCGCTTCCATCTGCATGATGGTGACCCCGGTGCCGGTATCGCCCGCGAGAATCGCACGCTGGATCGGCGCCGCACCGCGCCAGCGGGGGAGGATGCTCGCATGGACGTTGAGGCAGCCGTGCGCGGGCGCGTCGAGCACGGCCTGCGGCAGGATCAGCCCATAGGCCGCGACCACGCCGACATCGGCGCCAAGCGCGGCGAAGGCGTCTTTCTCCTCCTGGGCTTTGAGCGATGCGGGGTGGCGAACCTCGATCCCCAACCGTTCGGCAGCCTTGTGGACCGGCGTGGGCTGGAGCGTCTTGCCGCGTCCAGCCTTGCGCGGCGGCTGGGTATAGACGCACGCCACGTCATGCGCCGCATGGACCAGCGCCTCCAGCGTCGGCACCGCGAAATCGGGCGTTCCCATGAAGACGATGCGCAAATCTATAACCCTTGAAAAATGGACCGTTCGGCCCCGGACCCGCTCCGGGGTTGTCGAAGCCCTGCCTTTTCTTCATCGCTGCCCTTAGAAAGAAGTGCAGCCCTTCGACAAGCTCAGGGCGAACGGAGAAGGAAGGGTTCGCTTGGCCTCAGCCGAAATCGAAGCATTGAGTTCCGCGCTCGCCCGGCTTCCCGGGCTTGGTCCGCGTTCGGCGCGGCGCGCGGTGCTGCATCTGGTCAAGAAGCGCGAGACCGCGCTGCCCGCGCTGCTCGATGCGCTGCTCGCGGTGCAGGACACGCTGGAGGAGTGCCGCATTTGCGGCAATGTCGACACGCGCGACCCCTGCGGCATCTGCGCCGATC
>PAVA01000028.1 GCA_002712945.1 Citromicrobium sp. | reverse complement strand
CGAGGTGCTCGATGCGATCAAGGCGCGCGAACCCGAACTGCCGGTGGTGATCTTCTCCGGCCACGTCAATATCGACACCGCCGTCTCCGCGGTCAGCCGGGGGGCGATGGACTTCATCGAAAAGCCGTTCGAGACCGAACGGCTGCTGCTGCTGGTCGAACGCGCGACCGAGACCGAGCGTCTGCGGCGAGAGAATACGCGTCTGAAGCAGGATAATGGCGGGGCCGGCGAGGAATTCACGGGCAATTCCGCTGCGGTCAATCAGGTCCGCGCGACGCTGAAGCGGGTGGCCAGCACCGGCAGCCGGGTGCTTATCAGCGGGCCGGCAGGCTCGGGCAAGGAGGTTGCCGCGCGGCTGCTCCACAGCTGGAGCCCGCGCTCCTCGGGCGCCTTCGTCATCGTCAATTCGGCGCGGATCACGGCCGAACGCTTCGAGCAGGAGCTGTTCGGCGAGGAGGCGGATGGCAAGCTGGTCCGGCCCGGTCTGCTCGAAATGGCCGACGGCGGGACGCTCTATCTGGACGAAGTGGCCGACATGCCGCTCTCCACCCAGGCGCGCATCCTGCGCGTGCTGACCGAACAGAGCTTCGTGCGCGTGGGCGGCAACCGCCAGATCGGGGTCGACATGCGGGTGGTCAGCTCCACCTCGCGCGATCTGCAGAAGGAGATCGAGGAAAAGCGGTTCCGCGAAGACCTGTTCTATCGCCTCAACGTGGTTCCGGTGACGATCCCCTCGCTCGCCGAGCGGCGCGACGACATTCCCGCGCTCGCAACGCATTTCTTCGCCCGTTACGCCGCCGAACAGGGGCTTCCGCCGCCCGAAGTGAGCGAGGAGGCGCTCGCCACGCTGCAGGCCTACGACTGGCCGGGCAACGTGCGCGAGCTGCGCAATGTGGTGGAGCGGACGGTGATCCTGTCCCCGCGCGACAAGATGCAGGTGGTCGAACCCGACATGCTGCCGGGCGAGATCACCGAGGGCGGGGTGAAGGGCGGTATCGGCCTCTCCAGCCTGATGGGCGTGCCGCTGCGCGAGGCGCGCGAGGAGTTCGAACGCGAATATCTCACGATCCAGATCCGCCGCTTTTCGGGTAACATCTCCAAGACCGCCAGCTTTATCGGCATGGAGCGATCGGCCCTCCACCGGAAGCTGAAGATTCTCGGGATGACCGACCGCAAGGACGACAATTAGCCGGGGTCCACGCAAGAGGTTTTGTAAGCCGCTGGCGAAACGGGACAAATTTTCGGGGAGGAACGCAAGGCCAAGGCAAGCATTTTTCGGTATAGTCACCCGAACCGGCGCGAATGAGACGGGCAGGGTAATCGAGCGATGCGGCCCCCGCCACGGGCGCGCCGCCAAGAACAGGAACTGGGTCATGCCCGAAGGAAAGACGCTCTCGATCCGAACCAAATCTGCCGATCCCGACGAGGCGGACATGCAGCGCGAAGACGCCGAAGCTGCGCCGTCCGCGCGGGGAGAAAGGCGCCCTCCCGACAAGCAGCCGGACCTGCAGGATGCCTTTCTCAACATCCTGCGGCGCGAAAAAGCGCCGGTCACGGTCTTTCTCGTCAAGGGCGTGAAGCTCCAGGGCATCATCACCTGGTTCGACAATTTCTCGCTGCTGCTGCGGCGCGACGGACAGTCGCAGCTGGTCTACAAGCACGCGATCAGCACCATCATGCCCGCGCAGTCGATGGATGCCGAACAGTTTTCGAGCCGCGAGGGCAACCGCAAGCAGCGCCAGTTGCAGGACGTGTTCCTAAGCCGGGTCAGCGAGGCCGAGGTCCAGGTGACCATGTTCCTCGTCAACGGCGTGATGCTGCAGGGGCGCATCGCCGCCTATGATCTGTTCTGCACCTTGCTGGAGCGCGACGGTTACGTGCAACTGGCTTACAAGCACGCGGTATCCACCATCCAGCCCGCCGGGCCGGTCGACCTGAGCGACTGGGAAGACGACGACTAACGGGAATACTCCATATTTTCGAAGACGAACTTGAAGGCGAGGTAACGCGCGGCGCGCGCGCCCTCGTCGTCTGCCCAGACATTCGCGGGCAAACGAACGACCTGCCCGCGGAGGAACGCCTGGCCGAGGCGATCGGCCTCGCCAATGCCATCGGCATCGTGGTGGCCGAAAGCTATGTCCAGCCGGTGCGCGACGTGCGCCCGGCCACGTTGTTCGGGGCAGGGCAGGTCGAAAAGATCGGCACGGATGCCGAACTGGCGGAAGCCGAGCTGGTGATCGTCGACGGCGCGCTGTCGGCGATCCAGCAACGCACGCTGGAGGAACAGCTCAAGCGCAAGGTGATCGACCGGACCGGGCTCATCCTCGAGATTTTCGGCGAGCGCGCGGCGACTGCCGAAGGCCGCCTGCAGGTCGAGCTCGCCCATCTCGATTACCAGGCCAGCCGCCTGGTCCGCAGCTGGACCCACCTCGAACGGCAGCGCGGCGGTTACGGTTTCCTCGGCGGGCCCGGCGAAACGCAGATCGAGGCCGACCGGCGGATGATCCGCACGCGGATGAGCCGGTTGCGCAAGGAGCTGGAGCAGGTGCGCAAGACCCGCGCCCTCCATCGCGAACGCCGCACCCGCGCGCCGTGGCCGGTGATCGCGCTGGTCGGCTACACCAATGCGGGCAAGTCGACCATCTTCAACCGGCTGACCGGCGCGGACGTGATGGCCGAAGACCTGCTGTTCGCCACGCTCGACCCGACGATGCGCGCGATATCGCTGCCCGGTGTCGAAAAGGCGATTCTGTCGGACACGGTGGGCTTCATTTCGGACCTGCCGACGCAGCTTGTCGCCGCCTTCCGGGCAACGCTGGAAGAGGTCACCAATGCGGACTTGATCCTGCATGTGCGCGACATCGCCAACCCGTCGAGCGCGGCGCAGAAGACGCAGGTGCTCGACGTGCTGCGCGGACTTGGGGTGGTCGGCGCGCCGGAAGAGGGCGCGGAGGAGGCGAGCGTGATCCCGATCCTCGAAGTGTGGAACAAGTGGGACTTGCTGGCCGAGGATGCGCGCGAGGATCTGGCGGCGCGCGCGGAGGACGATGAGGAGGTTGTGCCGCTCTCGGCCGAAACCGGCTTCAATCTGGAGGAGTTGGAAGCGCGGATCGCGCAGGTTCTGACCCGCGAGGCCCGGGTGCGCGAAATCGTGCTGCCTGCCTCGGCCGGACGCGAGATTGCATGGCTCCACGCGCATGGCGATGTTCTGGAGGATGAGGAATTCGGGGCAGAGGAGGGCGCTCCGAAGCACCGCCTCGTCGTCCGCCTGGGGCCGAAGGAACTCGGCCAGTTCGAGAGCTTCGGGGTGGTTTGAGACGCCTGTGTCGTCATCCCAGCGAAAGCTGGGATCTTTGTCAGATGAAGCGCGAGACCGAACCCGATCCCAGCGTGCGCTGGGATGACGGTAGCGACGTCACCCCTTTTCGGCCTGCTTGACCGCTTGCCACAGCGCCTCCTGCGCATCGAGATCGAGCGTGGCGAACTCGCCCTCGGCCAGCGCCTCCATCCCGCGATAGCGCCGCTCGAACTTGTCGTTCGCGGCACGCAGCGCACCTTCTGGCTGTATCCCATGCGCGCGGACGAGATTGACCGCCGCGAAGAGCAGGTCGCCTGCCTCCTCCTCACGGGTCTCTTCGGCAGCCTCGGCCAGTTCGCGCGCTTCCTCGGCCAGCTTGTCCGCCGCGCCCGAGGGATCGGGCCAGTCGAACCCGTCGCGTGCGGCGCGTTTCTGCAGCTTCTCCGCGCGGAGCAGGGCAGGGAGCGCGCGCGCGACCCCGTCCATCGCGCTCTGCTGACCTTTCGCCTCGCGCTCCTTCGCCTTGAGCGCTTCCCACCGCGTCTCGTCCATCGTGGCGTCGTCGGATGAGCCGAAAATATGCGGATGGCGCGCCTCCATCTTGTCCGAAATGACCTTCGCGACATCCTCGAACGTGAAGAGGCCGCGTTCCTCGGCCATGCGCGCGTGGAACACGACCTGGAGCAGCAGGTCGCCCAGTTCCTCGCGCAGTTCCGCCATGGCGTCACGCTCGATCGCGTCGGCGACCTCGTAGGCTTCCTCGATCGTGTAAGGCGCGATGGTGGCGAAGTCCTGCGCCAGATCCCATTCGCAGCCGCGCTCGGGATCGCGCAGCCGCGCCATGATGGCAATCAGGCGGTCGATCTGGCTGGATGTCTCGATGCTCATGGAAGAGGGCATAGGGCCCCGGCGCGGTCCCGTCAGCATCAAGCTAAGATGGATAATATATATTATGTAAAATAACGCAGCGGGTTGAGGGGTGGCTTTCGCCCTTTCCGCCCTACTGGACCATCGTCACCAGCAGCATCAGACCCGTGATAATGACGGCCCAGATCAGCGCGTGGCGCAGCGATGTCTTCCAGTTGAGTCCGTAGGACGCAAAAGCGCCGACCGCGAGCACGAGCCAGCCGACCAGCGCCACGATATGCACGATCTCGAATTGGTTCATGCCGTCACCTCCAGCCCATCATACCCGACGATCACATTGTCTGGAACTTCGGCCAATAACGTTCTGTAATCCATGCTTTTATCGAGATGTGTCAGGACAACGCGACGGGCGCCGCTGCGCTTGCCGAGCTCGAGCGCCATGGCAAGGTTCGCATGGGTCGGGTGTTCTTCGCGCCGCAGGCAATCGCTGACAAGCACGTCCACGCCCTTGAACAGCGCAACCATCTCATCGGTTATTTCACTAAAATCAGTGGCATAGCCGATGGAGCTCTCATTCTCTCCGAAGCGGAAGGCGGTGCTTTTCGCGGGCCCGTGGGGCATCACGCACCATGACACCGTGAGCCCTGCGAACAGCCGCAGTCTGTCGAGCACCTCCAGCTTCACGATCGTCGGGTAGCCATGCTGCCCGGCGAATACGTAATCGAACCGGGCCCGCAACCGCCGTACGGTCTCCTGCACGCCATAGCCCGGTATCGGCCCGCTGCGGCCGTATCGCAGTGCGCGCAGATCATCGATTCCGTGGCAATGGTCCGCATGGTCGTGGGTCCAGAAGACCCCGTCGATGCTGTCGATCCCGCAGCGCAGGAATTGCGCGCGCAGATCGGGCGGCGTGTCGACCAGCAGCCGCGCGCCCTGCTCGCTCTCGACGAGGATCGCCACGCGGGTTCGGCGGTTGCGCGGCTCTTCGGGGTCGCAGGCCCCCCAGTCGCCATTGATGCGTGGAACGCCGGTCGACGTTCCCGAGCCGAGCAGCGTGACCTTCACGCCGCTCCCTTCGTCTTTGTGAACAGTGCGTGGAAATTGTGGGTGGTCTGCTCGGCCAGCGCCTCGACGCTCGTATCGCGAAGCTCTGCCACGAATCTCGCCGTGTCGGCGGTGTAGGCAGGTTCGCAGGTCTTGCCGCGATGGGGCACCGGCGCGAGGAACGGGCTGTCGGTTTCGACCAGCAGCCGGTCCGCCGGGATCGCCTTGGCGACTTCCTGCAGCTCCTTCGCGTTCTTGAAGGTGACGATGCCCGAAAGCGAGATCGACAGCCCCAGGTCGAGCACGCGCCGGCCGAATTCGGCCGAGGCGGTGAAGCAGTGGATCAGGGCGGGGTAGGCGCCCTTCCCCATCTCGTCCTCGAGGATCGCGGCGGTGTCTTCCTCCGCATCGCGCGTATGGATGATGAGCGGCAGGCCGGTCTCTCGTGCGACATCGATGTGCATCCGGAACAGCGCCTGCTGCGTCTCGCGGTCGGACTTGTCGTAATAGTAATCGAGCCCGGTCTCGCCGATGCCGACCACCCTGGGATGCCGCGTCGCCTCCAGCAGCGTTTCGCGGGCAAGATCGGCATGCGCGTCGGCATTGTGCGGGTGGATGCCGACACTCGCCCACACATCGGGCTCGCGCGCGGCGGTGGCGACGACCTGGTCCCACTCGGCCTGCTTGGTCGAGATGTTGAGGAAGCCGCGCACCCCGGCATCGCGCGCACGGGCGAGCACCCCCCCCTGATCCTCCACCAGGCCTTCGTATTCGAGGTGGCAGTGGCTATCGATCAGCATCGGCGCCCTCCTCGCTTTCGGGCAGTTCGAGCCGGGGAAACAGCGGGTCGGGCTTGGGAACGCGGTATCCTGTGGCGATCAGCGCACCGTACCAGCCCTCGTCCGCGAGATCGGAATAGTCCCGTGCGTCTTCGCCAATTCCCAGCATGGTCAGCAGGTGGCCCGCCTTTTCCGGGATCACAGGCTGGATCGCGATGGCGAGGTCGCGCAGTGCGATGAACAGAGTTTGCAGCACGGTGCGCATGCGTTCCGGATCGGTTTTCTTCAGCGCCCAGGGGGCCTGCTCGTCGACATACTGGTTGCAGGCGTAAACCGCCTTCATCCAGCCATCGATGCCGACGGAAAATGCAAGCCTTTCAAACTCCTGCGGCAAGGTCTTGCGACAGGCATGCTGCACCGTGGTCAGCAATGTCTTGTCGTCGCCCGCCGGGTCGTAATGGCCGAGTTCGCCGTCGAGGTTCTTGGCGATCATCGACAGGGTTCGCTGCGCCAGATTGCCGAAGCTGTTGGCGAGTTCGGCATTGGCGCGCGTCACGATGGCCTCGGGCGAATAGCTGCCGTCCTGCCCGAAGGCGATTTCGCGCATGAGGAAATAGCGCAAGGCGTCGACGCCGAACTGGTCGGCCAGCACCATCGGATCGGTCACATTGCCGAGCGATTTGGATTCCTTCTGCCCGCGATTGAGCAGGAATCCATGGCCGAATACCTGTTTGGGCAGTTCCACTCCCGCGCTCATCAGGAAGGCGGGCCAGTAGACCGTGTGAAAGCGGACGATGTCCTTGCCGATCAGGTGGAGGTCGGCAGGCCAGTATTTCCAGCCCGCGCCCTCCTCCGGGTATCCCAGACCGCTGATATAGTTGGTCAGCGCGTCGACCCACACGTACATCACGTGATCTTCGCTGCCCGGAACCTTGACCCCCCAGTCGAAGCTGGTCCGGCTGATCGAGAGATCGCGCAGGCCGCCTTCGACGAAGCGCATCACCTCGTTCCGGCGGCTGTCGGGCTGGATGAAGCCGGGCTGCGAATTGTAGAGGTCCAGCAGCCTGTCCTGATAGGCCGACAGGCGGAAGAACCAGCTTTCCTCGACCGTCCACTCGACCGGAGTTCCCTGCGGGGAGAGCTTCTCCCCCCCTTCCCCGGCAACCAGTTCCTTCTCGTCGTAGAAGGCCTCGTCGCGGACAGAATACCAGCCTTCGTAGCGGTCGAGATAGAGGTCGCCCCGCTCTTCCATCCTGCGCCACAGCGCCTGGCTGGCGGTGTGATGCTCGCGCTCGGTGGTGCGGATGAAGCGGTCGTAGGAAATGTTCAGCCGGTCGAACAGGCGCTGGAAATGCGCGCTCATTTCGTCGGCGAGTTCGCGCGGGGTCTTGCCCTGCTCCTCCGCCTTGCGCGCCATTTTCAGCCCATGCTCGTCGGTGCCGGTCTGGAAGCGCACGTCACGCCCTTTCAGGCGCTGGAAGCGGGCGATAACGTCTGCCGCGACCGTTTCGTAGGCATGGCCGATATGCGGCTTGCCATTGGGATAGTGGATTGCGGTGGTGATGTAATACGGGTCAGCCATTGGGTCAGGCTCTATGCGGGGCTGCCGACGCGAGCAAGGTGCCGATTTCCATCGCGAGGAACCCGGGATCGAAGTTGTAGCTGCGCGCCTGGCCCGAGATCGTCACCAGCCGGGCATGCGCCTCGACCAGCGCGGGAATGTCGAGCACCTGCGGGTCTTCGAGCTTCTGCGCCAGCACGGTGCGCGCAAGGTCGAGCGTGGTGGCGAGCCGCGCCCGGTCGGGCCGCGCGCCGATCTCCTCGCCCAGCTTGCCGCGCAGCCTGAAATCGGGGTCGCCCTCGCTCGCGATCTGCCGCATCAGCGCCTCGGCCGGGGCCAGTTCTTGCGCAAGGAAGGCAAGGCCCGCCCCCGGCGCGCCGCCCGATGCCCTCGCCGCAAGCGCAATCTCTGCCGGATCGGCGGTCTCGTCTTCGGCCCGCAGCACCTCTTCCACCCGCGAGGCTGGCAGCGGATTGAACCGCAGGATGCGTGCGCGCGAGCGGATCGTCGGGAGCAACAGGCCGGGGCGATGCGTCACCAGCAGGAAAAAGGTGCCGGCGGGTGGCTCCTCCAGGCTCTTGAGCAGCGCATTGGCGGCGCCCCGCTCCAGATCGTCCGCCGGGTCGATGATGATCGCGCGATAGGCGCCGAGCGTGGGCCGCGTGGTGAGCCGAGCCTGCATCCCGCGCACCTGCTCGATCGCGATATTGCGCTTGGTCTCGAAGGGCTCGCCCTTCTCCTGCTTGCGGGCTTCCTTCTCGTCCTTTGGCAGATGGGTAAGCAGCTGGATATCGGGGTCGTTCTCACCCGCCGGCGCGGTGCGCCCGATGGCGACCAGCTCGCGCGCGGCAGCCAGCGCAAAATCATGCTTGCCGAGGCCCTTGCGCCCCGCGAGGATCCACGCGTGGTGCATGCGCGGGCTGGCGAGCGCGGCGCGCCACTCGCGCCATTGGGCCGCGTGCGGATCGCTCACGATGCCTCGGCGAGAAGCAGCTCGACCTCGCGCATCACCTCGGCGTGGACCTCGTCCTCGCTCCCCGAAGCGTCGATTTGCACGATCGATTCGTCGCCCTGTGCCAGACCGGCGAATCCGCGCGCAACGTCGGCATGGTAGCGTGCGTCGCGCCCGCCGATGGCGTCGGCTTCGTCCCCGTCGCGCCGGCGCAGGCGTTCGGCCACATCCTCGCCCGGCGCGTCGAGCAGGAAGGTCCGGCAGGGCAAGAGGCCGTGGCTACCGACCCGGTGCAGCGTGCGGACCTCCTCGTCCCCCAGCCCCCCGGCAAGCCCCTGATAGGCGCGGCTCGAGAGCACGAAGCGATCGCACACCACCCATCGCCCCGCGATCAGCGCGGGCTTGATTGCCTTGGCGACATGGTCGGAACGGGCCGCTGCGAACAGCAAGGCTTCGGCCTCCACCCGCCAGCCGTTGCCCGGCGGGTCGAGCAGCAGGCTGCGGATCATCTCGGCGCCCGGCGTACCGCCCGGTTCGCGGGTGAGAAGCGCATCGATACCGCGCTCGGCCAGCGAGGCGACCAGCCGCTTCGCCTGGGTCGACTTGCCGACCCCCTCCCCGCCCTCGAACGCGATAAACCGCGCCCGTACAGCGTGTCTGTCGTCCGCCCGGTTCACCGGAACAGCCCTGTGAAGCCGTTGGCGATGCGCCGGAGGATACCGGCCTCCTCGACGTCCCTCGCTGCGTAGAGCGGCAGGGTCGAAGGCTCCATTCCGGGCACCGCGATCTCCAGTTGCGCCACCGCCTCGCCCCTGGCGATCGGCGCGCGCAACGGGCCCTCGTAGCGAACCGTGAGCTCCGGTTTCGCGCCATCGCCGCGCGGCATGGCGACGCGGATATCCTGCGCCGCGACCAGCGGCACCTGCGCCACGCTGCCATTCTGGACCAGCGCGGTGGCGGCGGGCTGGCCTTTCTTGGCGAGCAGCTGGCTGTCGAAGGCCTCGAAGCCCCATTCCATGAAGGCGCGCGAAGCCTGGTTGCGAACGCTTCCCCGGTCGGCCCCGGCCACCACCATCACGAGCCGTCGCCCGTCTCGCTCGGCGGTGCCGAGGAAGCCGTAGCCCGCCTGATCGGTATAGCCGGTCTTCAGGCCGTCGGCCCCTTCCACCTTGCCGGTGATCGGGTCGTGATTGTCCTGCGCGATGCCAAAGGCCTTGAGGCCCGGGCGACCGTAATAGAAATCGAAGCTCCGGGGGTGGCGGCGGAGAATACGCTCGGCAAGCGTGGCCAGGTCGCGGGCAGTGGTGAAGGTGCGGCCTTCGTCGGGCCAGCCGTTGGGGGTCGAGAAATGGCTGTCGTGCATGCCGATGGCCCGCGCGGTCGCGTTCATCCGATCGGTCCATTTCTCCACGCTGCCCGCCGCCCCCTCGGCCAGCACCACCGACGCATCATTGGCGGAGACCGTGGTGATCCCGATCAGCAATTGCTGCACTGTGGGCCGCGCGCGGGCGGGAAGGAACAGGGTGGAGCCCTTCTGGTGCCATTCCTCGAACGTATCGTCGCGATAGGGCATGCGCTGGTCGGCACGCAGCTTGCCGTCGGCCAGCATGTCGAATGCGACCAGCGTGGTCATCACCTTGGTGATCGAGGCGGGGACGAACCGCCGGTCTATGTCGCGCGCATAGAGCGTCTGTCCGCTGGAAAGGTCGACCAGATAGGCGATCGGAGCCTGTTCGGGCGTCGGCGGAGCGGGCTGTGCGCCGAGCGCGGCGGGCATCGCAAGCGCCCCCAGGGCGAAGAGACTCGCCACCCGGTATCGCCTGACCAATGGCCGCTTCAATCTCGGTGCTCCTGCTCGGGCGTTGCCGCACCGCGCAGGCGCGGGGGCTAGTCGCTCGTATCCACAAAGGCGTCCCTATAGCCCGCGGCGCGCGCCTTGGCGAGGGCGTCACCGGCTTCTCCACGCGTGACATAGGGGCCCATACGTACGCGGAAGAGACCGCCCGAACGCACGACAAAACCCGCGAGATCGTCCGCCGCGCGGATCGCATTGTTCTTGCTGGAGAAGGTCGCCACCTGGATGACGTAGCGTCCGCGCCGCACTTCGGGCTGTTGTGCCTCGACAGGCGGCGGCGCCGGGCGCGTGGTGGGCACGCCGGGCTGCGATTCCGGATACGGCCGCCTTTGCGAGGGCAGGCGCGCGACCTCTACCGGGCCCGGTCGCGGAGCGCTTCCGGTGGCCGATTCGCCGATCGGCGGGAGGGCATAGGTGGTCGTACGAGTGGTCGTCCCACCGGCGGGAGGCGTCCGGTACTCGTCGAAACTGTCGGCCACTGCGGTCGATGGGCCCGGTTCGATCTCGGCGAAGGCCTGATCGAAATCGTCGTCCCCGTAACTTCCGGCCGAGCCCGAGCGCACGTCCGGTCCGCCGCGTGCGAGGCTTGCCGATCCGCCCGGGGGCAGCTGTTTGCGCAGCACTCCGAGCAGAGTGTCGGGCGTATCGAGCCGCGGTCCGGCAGGCTGGCCGCTGCGCAGCTTGGCGCGCTCGTATTCGGGCGCATTGACCCGGCGCACGCGCACCGGCGCGCCCTCGCCCACGCCCAGCTCGCGCGCCGCGCCTTGCGACAGGCCGACGATCCGGCTCGCGGTCATCGGCCCGCGCCGCTCGACCCGCGCAAGGATCGTGCGGCCACTGTCGAGCGAGGTCAGTTCGACATAGCTCGGCAGCGGCAGGGTCTTGTGGGAAATGGTGACGCCGCGCGAATCCACCATGTCGAGCGTGGCGTAGCCGACCGCGTCGTAGCTGAGCACGTCGGCGGGGGTGAAGGTCTGCCCGTCGACCACGTAAGGCTCGCCCAGCACCTGCGGATAATCCGCCTGGGGGCCGGTCAGGCTCGATCTGGTGGTGGGAGCGGCCCGATCGACCGCGTAGTAATCCGCGCTGGGCGCAAGCTCGTCGCCTCCGCCCACACAGGCGGAAAGCGTCGCGATCAGTCCGATCGCAAGTGCCAGTTTCCGGACATTACCGGGCAATCT